>DASZRK010000014.1 GCA_035549195.1 bacterium | reverse complement strand
AGGGGCACTTCCTCGATGGGGATCTGCACCCCCAGGTCGCCCCGGGCCACCCTCACCATGTCGGTGACCTTCAAGATCCCGTCCAGGTTCTTGACCGCCTCGGCGCGCTCGATCTTGGCGATGGTGTGGATGCGCTTGCCCTTCTTCTTGGCATAGGCCTTGATCTTGAGGATGTCCTCGGCCTTCTCGATGAAGGAGACCCCGAAGAGGTCGATGCCGTGCTCCAGGCCGAAATCCACGTATTTCAGGTCCTCCTCGGTCACCGGCTCCGCGAAGATCTTCCCGTCGGGGATGTTCAATCCCTTGTGGGACAAGAGGGGCCCGCCCACCAGCACCTCGCATTTCACCAGGGCCGGACGGATCTCCAGGACCTTGAGCTGGATGAAACCGTCATTCAGGTAGATGAGGCCGCCCAGCCGCACGCTCTGGGTCAAATGGGGGTAATCGACGGGGATGCTCTCGTGGAAGAGCCGGAGGATCTTGCGGGAGGTCAGGTAGATGACATGGCCCTTGTGCAGATACATGGGCTGCTGCTTCAGCTTCCCCACGCGGATCTTGGGGCCGGGCAGGTCGATGAAAATGGGGCATTTGGCCCGTTCCTGGGACGCGACCTCCCGGATGATCTTGATGTCCGCGGCGTGCTGTGGCAGGGTCCCATGGGCGAAATTCAACCGGGCCACGCTCATCCCGTTCCCCATGAGGCGGGCCAGTTTCTCCCCGGAGCGGGAAGCGGGACCGATGGTGCAGACGATCTTCGTCTTCATGTGACGGGGTTTCATCCGGCCTCCGGTCTCATTTCCTCTTGGGGACGGGGTAGCCCAGTTTCTTGAGCACCTTTTCGTCCTTGCGCCAATCCTTCAGCACCTTCACCCAAAGCTGCAAGAAGACCTTTTGACCCAGGAGGTCCTCGATGCGTTCCCGGGCGGCGGAGCCCAGGGCCTTCAATTGGCCGCCGCCGGCGCCTATGACGATACCTTTTTGGCTGTCTTTTTCCACGAAAATTGTGGCCTGGATGAGGACGGGTTGGGGCGCTTCCCGCTCCTCGAATTTATCGATCAACACCGCCACACCGTAGGGGATCTCCTGCCGCAATTGGAGGAAACATTGTTCCCGGATCATCTCGGCGGCCAGCTCCCGGACCGTCTTGTCGGTCAGATCATCCTCCGGGAAGAGCGGTTCCTGTTTTGGCAGGAACTTTTTGAGTTGGGCGACGACCTTCTCGACGCCTTTCCCCGACAGGGCGCAGATGGGAAAGACCAGCCAGTCGCCGTTCAGCTCCCCCTTGATCTTGCCCGTCAATTCCTGCACCCGTCCGGCGGGCACCTGGTCGATCTTGTTCAAGAGGCAGAGCACGGGCTTATGGAACTTCCTTAGCCACCCGGCCACCAAGTGGTCCTCGTCGGTCAGCCCCTCCTTGGCGTCCACGAGGAATAGGGCCGCGTCGGCCCCCTCCAGGGACTCCTCGACCTGCCGGAGCATGAAATGGGAAAGGTCGTTCTTGGGTTGGTGGATGCCCGGCGTGTCATAGAGAACGATCTGGGCCTCGGCGTCCTGGAAGATGCCCGCCATGGAACCCCGGGTGGTCTGGGGTTTGGGGGAGACGATGGCCAGGCGTTGCTTGAGGACCCCGTTCAGGAAGGTGGACTTGCCCACGTTGGGCCGGCCCAGGATGGCCACCGCGCCGCAGATGAGTTCAGAGGCCATTTTCACCGCCAAGACGCCAAGGCGCCCCGAAAGGCGAAGAAGATCCCCGTGGATCCCCGAACCATTCCATCATCCGGACCTTCTTCGTGCCCTTCGCGACTTCGTGGTTCAATTGAGCTTCCTTTGAATATCGAAGACCCGGTCCTCCCGGACCCCGAATTTGGCGAGCATTTCCTTGGGAAAGGTCAGGTCGCAGGTCCTCTCCGGCGAATGGCCGTCGGACCCCACGGAAAAGGTCACCCCGGCCTTCACCGCCTTCTCCATCAGGCGGTCATAGGGTGTCAACCAGCGGTTGGAGACCTCCATGGCCACGTTGTGTTCCAACAGAATGGCGATCAGTTCCTCCTCCCACCACTCGGGGAAGACCGCCTCCGGCTTCCCCAGGGCCAGGGGCGGGAGCATGGTGCAATGGCCCAGGATGCTGTAACCCTGCTCGGCGAACTCCTTACGGAGGACCTCCAAATGGGTCTTGAAGAAAAGGTCCCAATCCTGGATCTGCTGGTTGGGGTTGTAATCGGGCAATCCCCCCTTGAGGAATTTGATGAGGGGGCTGAAGCCGATCCGCAGGCCGTTCAGGGTGATCCCGTGGACGCTGCCGATCATATAGTCGAATTTCTTCCGTGTCTCCGGAGCCAGCACGAAACTGCGCCCCAGGTCCATCTCCAATCCCCGGGCCACGGGATATTGGGACAGGAAGTCGGCGTAAGCCAGGAGACGGTCGTTGGAATTGAGATAATCGCCCAGGCCCGTGTGATCGGAAAGACCGACCCGCACCGTTTCTTCCTTGGCGCGGGCCAGGATCTGTTCGATGGATTGGCGTCCGTCGGACCATTCGGCGGTGTGATTATGACAGTCGAGGTAGGTCATGGCTGGAACGATCCCCGTTCTTGTGACCGGAATGGCGGCCGATCGGCCCGCCCTGAGCGAACAAAGCGAGTCGAAGGGTTATGGCGATCCAAATAAGTCAGGATATTCCTCACCTCGTTTCAAGTTCTATTTGTCGCAAGTGCTGGGCGGCTTTCGTCCGGTTCAAAGGAGCCGCCAAAGCCGCCCGGAAGGCTTTCTTCGCTTCGGGAATAAGCCCGGCTCTCCACTCCAGGCTTCCCAGTTCATTATAAAGGTGGGCCAATGGATATCCCTCCGAAAGGGCCCGGCGAAGGGTAAGGATCAGGGGCCCAATGTCATCCTTCATCGGCCTCTCCCCATAGGCGACTTCATAGTTCAGTTGGGTATAGATCTTTTCCCAAAGGCAGGAGGCCAGGAAAGGGTCCGCTCCAGCCATCGGTGCGCGGTCACTCAATTCCTTCAGGATCGCGGACCTGGGCCCCGACACCGACCGTTCCAGGACCATCTCCGTGCTGTGGGCCAATTCCCGGTCCAGACGGACCCAGTGTTGAAGATCGTGGCTGTTCCCGTCGGTCGGAGGTACGACGAAAATCATGTCCCCTCCATAGCGCCCCCGGCCCTCCCAGTCCAATCCGTAGGCACGGCCTTCCGGGAAACGATGGGTCAGGAAAGGGCGGTAATGAAGATTGACGATGACCGCCACCCATCGGGGGCCGCCCGGCACCGGACATCGGCATGCATCGGTGGAAAAAGTGGCAAAAGCCAGGCTCTGATCCAGGACTTGGGTTCCCAGGTTCGCCAAGAAGCTCCCGGGGCCCTTCTCCCGCTCCCAATGGCGCAGGACCTGGTAGGCCCGATATCCCCGGACGGATTTTATGTTCTCCGCCCACCGGGAACTGGGCGTGGACCATTCGCCGGGATAGATGGCGAAAAGCCGCCAACCTTCCCAGGCCGAGGAAAGTAAAAGGATCGCCACCAGGACCCAGCGACGCCGTCCACGCGCCTCACGCCAAACCCATTCCAGACCCAAACCGCAAAAAGCGAAGGCGAAAGGCATGGCCGCCGAAAGACGCAGATATTCCAAGCTGCGGGTCAGGAGCGCCGGTACCAAGGAGAGCAAAAACGCGGCCGCCAAGAAAAGGACGGCCGGTTCTTTACGCCGGGCATAGGCCTTCCAGGTTCCGGCCAGGAAGAGCAGGCCCAGCATATAGTTCAAAAAAGGGCCTCCCACCGGCAAATAATCCCCCTCTTTCGGTTCGAACAGGGCGATCGAACCCAGGTAGGAACCGACGATCTTCCATTGGTCCCTACCCCATGGATTTCCCAGGACCGAGATGCCGTGAAGATAGTTCCCCGAACCCTGGATCGCCAGGTCCCATGCCAAAGGCAACATGGCCACTCCAAGGACCAGGACAAAGGTCCAAAAAGAACCTTTCCAGGGACCCAGGCCCCAACCGCTCCTGGCCGCCACGATCCAGACGATCAGGACCCCGACCGGATAATAGGCCGGATAGGAATAAAACCCCGCCGCCGCCACCAGTCCCAGGGCCCCGGCTCCGACCCAAGATCGGGGACCGCTTTTTTGGTCAAGGAACGATCCCAGGAGATGCAGGCCCATCAATTCAACCAGGAGCATGGTGTTGGATTGCATGGAGAACCGGGCCACATAGGACGCCCAGAAGGAGGTGGCAAGGAGAAACGCGATAGGCCATGCGGCCCTTTCTCCCAGGAAACGTTCGGCCACCCAGAACGCTAAAAGGACCGTCAGCAAGGACTCCAATGCCGGGAGGATCCAGAGGGAAGTAAAGGAGGCCCCGGCCAGCTTGAAGAACAAGGCGGTCAACCAGGCGTTCAAAGGGAGGCTTTGGGTATCCATGTGCCGCAAGACCCAATCCCAATGCCGGGACAGTCGCAAGGCCAGGCTTGCATGGAGGGACTCATCGAAACGAGGCCAGCCCGAAAGGTTCGTCAGGCGGAAAAACCGGAAAAACGCTGCGACCCCCAACAAGACGAAAAGGCCCACTCCACGCCTGCAAAAAAGGGTCATCCAGGTTTCTTTTCTGGCATTTTTTCGGGATCTTCCAATTTGTGAACCGGCGGGGTCCCGCCCTCGGGCACCGTGATCTTCCTTTTCCTGGGTTTGGGAACGGTCTCCACCGGGCCGGCCGAGCCCGTCCAAGGCGTTTTCCGTTTCACCGCCCTCACCCGCAGGAGGGCCTTATCGGAAGCTTCCAACACCTTGAAGACCACCTCCCGATCCTCGAGGACCCGCCCCTTGCGGGGCACCTTGCCCATCACCTCGGTGATATAGCCGCCCAAACTGGCCACATCCCCTTTCGGCACCAGGTTCACTCCCAAGGCCTCGTTCACCTCGTCCAGGGCCACGTCCGCCTCGATCACGAAGGATCCATCCTCCTGTTTGGCGATGGCCTTTTCCTCGGCCGTCTCGTGTTCATCCCGGATCTCCCCGATGATCTCCTCGATCAGGTCCTCGAGGGTGACGACGCCCGCGGTCCCACCGTATTCATCCACCACGATGGCCATGTGGAAACGGCCGCGGCGGAATTCCCGCAATAGGCGGTCCACCCGCATGGATTCGGGCACGAAATAGGGCTTCCGGAGGATGTCCTGGACGACGATGAGTTCCCGGTGCTTCCAGATGGAGAGCAGGTCCCTGGTATGGATGATGCCCACGATGTTGTCCCGGTTCCCCTTGAAGACCGGCACCCGGGAATAACCCTTCTCCACCACCACCTCCACCAGGTCGTCCAGGGGCGTGGCGATGTCCACACAGAACATGTCGGTACGCGGGATCATGACCTTGCCCACCTTGGTATCGGTGAACTCGAAGATGGACTGGATCATCCGCTTCTCTTCCTCGTAGATGGTCCCGGCTTCCTGGCCCATGTCGATGAGGTGCTTCACGTCCTCTTCCGTGACCAGGGCCACCGAGTTGTGGGAAAGCCCCGGGAAAAGGCCGCCGAGGGCCTTGGCCATGACCCAGTTCAGGGGGGAAAGGACCCGGTCGAAAAGGTAGATGGGGACGATCAGGAAGCCCGCCATCTGGGTCGAAAAACTGCGTCCCACCAGCTTCGGCAGGGCTTCAGCGAAAATGATGATGACGACGGTCACGGCCGCCGAGACCACCGTGCCCGTGACCGTCGGGCTCCAGCCATGGACCTCGGAGAGGTGGATGGCCATGTAGGCCGCCAGGGTGGAGGCGGCGATGGTGGTGATGTTGGTGCCGATGAGCATGGAGGTCAGCAGGCGGTTGGGATGGTCCTGCCAGGCCCGGTAGGCCATCCCCAGGGGCCCGGGTAGTTGGGTGCGCTGTTTGAGGATCGGGCGCGGGAGCGACAGGAGGCTCGTCTCCACCGCCGCAAAGAACATGGCGAAGAGCAAGAGACCGAATAGGATCCAAAGATGGATGAATAGGTAAGTGTCCACGGGCGTCCTTCTGGGGGTCGGTGCTCAATTATAGGGGATTGGAATTTTCAAAACCTTGGACAAAAACATAAAAGCACCCGCGAAAATCAGGGTTTAAAACCTTTCAAGAGGCGTTCCTGGAGACCGAACATCCTCTTCTCCTGCCGGACCGTCACGTGGTCGTGACCCAGGAGATGGAGGATCCCATGGACCACGAGCAGGGCCAATTCCCGTTCCATCGGGACCCCACGCTCCTTGGCTTGGCGGGCGGCCTGCGGCAGGCTCACCACCACATCGCCCAGGGGCAAGGGGCCTTTCGGCGCCCTAGGCATCCGGCGCCCTTCCAGCAACGGGAACGAAAGCACATCGGTGGTCTTGGCCTTGCCCCGGTAGGAGCGGTTGAGTTCCTTCATTTCAGCGTCCCCGACCCAGGTCACCGACAGCTCCGCGCCCCTCTCGAACGATGGACCCTTCACCCGGCGCAGGACCAAGCGCGACAGGCGAAGCACCCATCCCCGGGACACGGGATCGGCACCGGTCTTGTTCACAAAAAGGAGTCGCATGGAGATCTCAGGACGGCCGCTGGTTCTTGTCGCCCGGGGCCGGACGATCGCGGCCCTTGTCGTTCTCCTGGTAGGCCTCCAGGATGTTCTGCACCAATGGGTGCCGGACCACGTCCCGGGGCGAGAAGGTCACGAACTCGATCCCCTTCACCTGGCCCAGGATGCGTTGGACCTCGATGAGCCCGGAGGTCCGGCCGACGGGCAGGTCGATCTGGGTCACGTCCCCGGTCACGACCATCTTGGAGCCGGTCCCCATGCGGGTGAGGAACATCTTCATCTGCTCAGGGCTGGTGTTCTGGGCCTCGTCGAGGATGATGAAGGCGTTGGACAGGGTCCGGCCCCGCATATAGGCCAACGGCGCCACTTCCACCGCCCTCTGCTGGAAAAGACGCTGGAGCTTGTCGTATTCCACCATGTCATAGAGGGCGTCGTAGAGGGGCCGCAGGTAAGGGTCCACCTTGTCCTGGAGGTCGCCAGGCAGGAACCCCAGCTTCTCCCCCGCCTCCACCGCCGGGCGGGTCAGGACGAGCCTCTCCACCTGGGACTCCCGCAGGGCCGAGACCGCCATGGCCATGGCCAGGTAGGTCTTGCCCGTCCCGGCCGGGCCGATGCCGAAGACCACGTCGTTGGCCTTGATGGCCTCCACATAACGGCGCTGGTTTTCCGAGCGGGCCTGGATGGGCCGCTTATGGGAGGACATCAGGATCGTCTCGCCGGGAACCTCCTCGGCTGGTTCGGACCTGCCCTGCTTGGCTTCATGGATCATGCGTTGGACCGTTCCCGGCTGGAAGAAACCTTCCTGTCCTCTCTTGATCTGGCCCCGGAGCCGCTCGATGACCTGGCTGGCGTGGGAGACCTCCAGGGGCTGTCCGGTGAGGATGATCTCGTTTCCCCGGGCCACCAGGTGAACGTCGAAGGAATCCCGGAGCAGTTTGAGGGTATTGTCCCTTTCGCCCAGGAGACGGACGCATTCCTGCTGGTCATCCAGGGTGATCTTCCGGTTCACGGTTTGGGACAAACGGGCAGCTCCTTGGGCTGGGGATGGGGGAAATGAAAAACCCCCTGGTCCCTAGATTAGGGAAAGGGGGCCTTTCACTTCAAGCCGTCCAAAGGGCCGAAAAGGGCCCTTTAGAAGTAATTGACCGGCAAGGTCTCCCGGGGTTTGGTGTGCGGCACGTATTTCGGGGTGTCGCTGGCGTCCTTCTTAGCCTTGTCCAGGTCCTCCTGGGTCCAATCCCGGCGGATGAGGAGCTCCTGCTTGGGATAGATCAGGTCCGGATCGGTGATCTGGTCCCGGTTGGCCTTGAACAAAAGCGGCCAATCGAAATTGTCCTTGTAGATGATCCGCATGCCCGAGATATCCCAAAGGGTATCGCCCTTGACCACGATGTACTTCTCGATCTCCTTCTTGGGCGCTTGGGTGGGTTCGGGGGTCGCCGCGGGTTCTTCGGCGACCGGCGGAGGTGGAGGCGCGGGGGCCGGGGTCGCGGTCGGTTCGGGGGCCGGGGGTTCTTCGGCGACCTCAGGAGCCGGCGGCGCTTCCATGGGCTGGGGCGGCATCACCACGTCGGTCTGGGGCTGGGTCGGGACCTCGTCCCCTTCGATGCGCCGTTTCCCGGCGCAACCAGCATCGATCAACCCCATCGTAAGAACGGCCACCAACAACCATTTCGCATTGTTCATCCTCGACGCTCCCCTGGGCCCCAAGGCCCCTTGTTCTGGACGCGGCTCCGACCGGCGAAAAGGCATTATTGAATCAATTTGAGGGACCGTCAAGGAGGCCGAATCGAGGTCCGCCCCGGTTTAACAGGGGAACGTTCAAATGCTCGCCGGGAAAGCCGTTTCGCGGGACAAATTCCACCTGCCAGGACGGGTGTTCGACCAGGAACGGATCGAGCAGGGTTGAGGGGTCAAGCAAGACCGGTATTGCCGCGTTTCACTTGATGAAAGCATCCCCAAAGGTGACGTTCAACTGGAAGCCGTCAGAATTCGGCGTCACCTGTCCCAGTTGGACATAGGGATCCCCGGTATCAAAGACCTGATCGCCGTTCGAATCGAAATAGGCCAGGAGATAAAAAGGGGCAAGCCCGATCGGGGCGGAGGCGGTGTTCGTCAGGAAGTAATAGTAGTTGCCGTTGCGATTGACCCTACTCGCGGAATTTTCATATTGCAGGTTGGGGAAATCGGAATTCCCCACCGTGCAACAATTGGTCGACAGCGGTGAAGAATAGGCCGCGTCCGAATAGGCTTGGAGGACGATCCGCCGGCAAGATTGGACACTACCCCGGCTACCGGTGTAGTCCACCGTGCCATAAACACCCCAATAGCTGCAGGAATCATCGAAAGTGATGGAGGGTCCGGCCGTTGTCGGACCCGTGACGGTCACGGGCCAGGAATCCGCCGAGACGGGCATGGAACAGCTTCCGGCGGCGGCATAACGCATCCCGGGGAGCGGGATAAAGTAGGTCGGCGGCGGGATGAAATCGTTCAATCCATTAAGATCGTAATAAGCCACCAGACGATAGGTTCCCGGCCCATAGGCCCCGACCGTGTAGGTCCCGCTCGAAACACCCATTCGCACCGAAGGATAGGACCCATTCCGGACCAAGATGGCATGGCTATAGTCCACCGAACCCACTCCGGAATAAACGACCGTTCCGGATATCTTGTAAATGGGAGTGGTCGTCGGACAAGAGGTATAGGTCGACGTCACGGTCAGACAAGGGGTCGGGGAGTTGAAAGACGATGGGGTGAAGGTCGGGCTCGGTGTCACGGTGACCGTGACGGTCCCAAGGGTCGGCACCGAAACGGGAGTGGGCGTGTCCGTCCATGGAAGGGTTGCGGCGGCTGTTGGACTGGTCGTGGAAGTCACCGACGGCGTGGGGGTCGGCGAAAGGACCAATTTCGGGGAGACAATAGCGGTTTTGACACAAGATTGGATGACGGCCATCGTCGAGGCCGAAAGAAAGAAAATGACCAAACAAGACCTTTTTCTTGGATCCATACCCTATCCTTCCACCCTCCAGACGGGGAAAGGATGATTTAGTTCATAAAAAAACCGGTCAAAGGGAAAAGGGCCTATTTCAGGTGAGATCTTCCAGTTCGATCTTGATCTTGAGTTCCTTCATCAGGTCCTCGTCGATGACCGAAGGGGACCCGGTCATCAGGTCGGTGGCCTTGGCCGTCTTGGGGAAGGCGATGACGTCTCGGATGTTGGGCGAACCGGTCAGGAGCATGATCAGGCGGTCCAGTCCGAAGGCCATGCCGCCGTGGGGGGGCGCCCCATAGGAAAGGGCCTTCAAGAGGAATCCGAAACGTTCCTGGGCGGCCTCAGGGGTGATGTCCAGGATCTTGAAGATCTTCGACTGCAGGGCCTGGTCGTGGATACGGATGGAGCCCCCGCCCACCTCGAAACCGTTGAGGACCAGGTCATAACCCTTGGACTTGGCCTTCATGGGATCGGTATCGAGCAGGGCCGCGTCCGAATCCTTTGGCGAAGTGAAAGGATGGTTCATGGAGAAGGTCCTTCCCTTCTCGTCCTTCCCGAACATGGGGATATCGGTCACCCAGCGGAAGGCCCACTTCGGGCCCTTCTCGATCAGCCCCTTGCGCCGGGCGATCTCCACCCGCAGGGCGCCCAGGGAATCGTTGACCACGTCCACCTGATCGGCACCGAAGAGGAGCAGGTCCCCTTCTTCGCCCTTGAGGGCTTCCAAAAGCTCCTTTTGGACCGCGTCGTTGAAGTACTTGGTGATGTTGGAGTCGAGCTTGCCGTCCTTGACCTTGAACCAGGCCATGCCCTTGGCGCCATATTTGCCGACGAAGGCAGTCAGGTCCTCCAGGTCCTTGCGGGAGAAATCGGCACAACCCTTCGCGTTCAAGGCCTTGACCACGTCACCCCGGGAGGTGACGTCCTTGAAAACCTTGAAATCGGACCTGGCGGCGATCGCGGTCACGTTGACCAGGGGCAGGTCGAACCGCAGGTCCGGCTTGTCGGACCCGTATTTTTCCATGGCCTCCTCGAAGCTGATCCGGGGAAAGGGCGTCTGGATCTCGTCGCCCAGGACCTCTTTAAAGACCGACTTCATGAGGCCCTCGCCCAAGGCATAGATGTCATCCTCATCGATGAAGGACATCTCGATGTCCACCTGGGTGAACTCGGGCTGGCGGTCGGCGCGGGGGTCCTCATCCCGGAAGCAACGGGCGATCTGGTAGTAACGGTCGAACCCGGCCACCATGGACAATTGCTTGAAGATCTGGGGGCTCTGGGGCAGCACGAAGAACTTGCCCGGATAGATGCGGGACGGCACCACGTATTCCCGGGCGCCCTCGGGGGTGTTCTTGATGAGGATGGGGGTCTCGATCTCCAGGAAGCTCTGGGCGTTCATGTAATTGCGGATCGCCTGGGCCGTGCGGTGGCGGGTGACGATATTGTTCTTCAGGTATTGGCGGCGCAGGTCCAGGTAACGGTATTCGAGCCGAACCTCCTCGGCCACGTTGACCTCGTCCTCGATGGGGAAAACAGGGGTCTCGGACTGGTTGAGGACCTTCACCTCGGAACAGCGGATCTCGACCTGGCCCGTGGGGAGTTTCGGGTTCTCGGTGCCCGCCGGACGGCCGGTCACCTCGCCCTTGATGGCCAGGACCCACTCGTTTCGGATCAAGTGGGATTGCTTATGGACCTTATCGGCCAATTGGGGGTCGAAGACCACCTGGGTCACGCCGTAGCGGTCCCGCAGGTCCACGAAAACGAGGCCGCCGTGGTCCCGGCGGTGGTGCACCCAACCCATCAGGATGACGGACTTCCCCACATCGGAGGCCCTTAGGTCCCCGCAGGTATGGCTTCTTTTCCATCCGCCCAAGAACTCGGCCACGATCGACTCCGAAAATTTAATCCGCTGTCATGGCGAGGAATGGCCGCCGAACAGACGGACATCCATCACGAAGCAACCTCGGTCCAAATAACAAAACCGGCCTAAAAGGCCGGTTTTGAAGGACCGCATAATAACACAACCGAAAGGGCTCTCAAGCCAGTTTTAGGGCTCCAAACCCTCCGTGAGGCGTTTCATCAGGTCATAAAGTTCGGCCAAGGTCATTTCCTTGTCCTGCCGTGTGGATAACTGCCGGACCTTGAAGGATTTATGGCTGGGCTGAAAATCGGTGATGGCGTATTCGATGCCGTTCTTCTGGGCGCCTTCCAGTTGCTGGCCGATCTTCTTTTGCTCCAGGGCCGCCTCGACCTGGATCCCCTCGGAGCGGAGCATCTCGGCCAGGGCCAGGATGTCCTTCTCGGGTTGTCCGTTGTTGGCGACGAAAACGCGAGGGGCGTGCGCCGACGCGCCTCCCTTTTGCCGCTCGTTCAAGATGAGCAGGATGCGCTCGAACCCCAGGGAGATGCCCACCGCGGGCGTGTTCTTGGGGCCGCCCAGTTTCTCGATGAGGCCGTCGTAACGACCGCCGCCGCCGATGGAGAAGGCAAAATCCTTGTCCTCGACGTTGATCTCGAAAACGGGGCCCGTGTAATAGTCGAAACCACGGACCAACAAGGGATCGAAGATCACCTGGGCCTCCGGATTCACCGCGTGGACCCTCTGGCGGATACCCTCGATGTGGAGCCAGAGCTTTTCCGCTTCCCCGATCTTGAAGTGGACCGGGTCCAGGGACTTATGAAGGGCGTTCTGGATGAACCCATCCACCTTGTTCAGGACCTCCATGGAATGTCCCAGGGCCTCGATCTCCTTCATCACCTGTTCTTTCGGATGCTTGTCCAGCTTGTCCAGCGCCGCGGCCACCCCGGCCACCTTGCCGCCGTCCACTCCCATTCCGGTCAGGAGCAGGGGCAGGAGACGCTTGTCGCTGATGCGGATCTTGAACTTGCCGACATTGAGCTCCTTCAACACTCGATCGGTGGCCAGGAGCAGTTCCACCTCATAGGTTTCGGACGCCCCGCCGATGATGTCGATATCGCACTGATAGAACTCGCGGTAGCGGCCCTTTTGGGGCCGGTCCGCCCGCCAAACCGGGCCGATGTGATAGCAACGGAAGGGTTTCGGCAGGTCATTGACGTGGTTGGCGTAATAGCGGGCCAGAGGAACGGTCAGGTCGAAGCGGAGGCCCAGATCGACCAGCGCGCCTTCGCCGGTCCCGGATTCCAAGGCCTTCTTCAACTTCTCTCCACGTTTCATCACCTTGAACATCAGCTTCTCGTTCTCCCCGCCACCCTTTCCTTGAAGAACTTCGATATTCTCCATGACCGGGGTATCGATGGGCTGGAAACCATAAAGCTGGTAATGGGACTCGATCAGGCGGATGAGCTTTTGCCGGGATGAGGTTTCTTGAGGCAGCCAATCGCGCATCCCCTCAACCGAACCGAATTTGGTGTTGTCGCTCAAATGAATACTCCATGGAGATTCTTCATCATCGAAAGACACCCCTCACCCTGGCCCTCTCCCCCAAGGGGCGAGGGAACTCGGGTCGGTTCTTATTGGCTATCCGCGTTCATCCCTGGAAAACAGGTTCACTGCACTTGTTGGCGCTTGCCGTCCTGGATCTTGATGACGGGCACCAGTTTATCCGGTTCGTTCTTGCCGGCGTAGTCGATGCTCCCGCACGCGCCATCGAACCCCCGGATCTGCATCAAGTTCGTGTGGATATCGTCCCGGTTCGCGGATTGATTGGCCGCCTGGATGAGCAATCGCATGGCGTCATAGGCCTGCGCCGCGTAAAGGTCCGGGCGTTTGGCGAATTTCTTCACGTAACCCTCGACGAAATGCTTGGCGGCCGACTGCTGGCTGTCCACGTAGAACCCCGTGACGTAGTAGGCCCCCTCCATATCCTTGGCCCCTTCCCGGAGGATGGCGTCATTGTCCCAAAGATGCCCTCCCAAGAAGACCGGGTTCAGGTCGTAGAAATGGATCTGGGAGGTCAGGAGCGGCACCTCGGCCGAGTGGGCCGGCAGGTAGAGGGCCTGGTAGGTGTCCGCCGCCCGGACCAGCGAGACCGGCTTGAAGGGGCTGAAGGGGATCTTGCTTTGATAGAACCGGACCATCTGGTTCCGCTTGGGATCCATCCAGAAGGCCTCGAAGTGGATGTTGTAGTCCCAATTGGGGTAGGTGGTCCAATCTTTCTCGGGGGTCGGCTCCACGATATGGCCGGTGAGGATGATGTTCGCCTGCATGTCATGGGCGACCTCGGCCCATTGGTCGGCGGTGGCGGTCAAGGTGGTCCCCGTCAATTCCACCGGGAGGCGTTGGAGCGACTGCTTCACGATGTCATCGGTCCGGAAGGTAAAAGCATCCTTCCCCTGGAAGGCCTCGCGGACCCCCGCGTTCACGTCCTGGGCGATGGAAGGACAAAGGGTGTTCCCCAGCCCCTCGGCCATGGGGACGAAACCCACGATCGGCGGGTCGGCCGGCTTGACGCTCGAGCTATCCCTCATGTCCTTGACCTTCAGGAGGATCTTCTCGGCTTCCTTGCCGAGGGAATAGCGCAGTTCGCTCCAACGGCGGACATTCTCGCGGTCGTTCTCCTTGTTGATGTTGGGGTCCTGCCCCCCCAAGGTGATCAACTGCTTCTTGAAGTCGGTGGAACCCGGCACATAGACCTCCGAGTCCAGGATGGTCGCCCCCATGGCCTGGACCGTCCTTTGGAACTGGTCGGATAGGGTCTTGCCATAGACATCCTGCGGGGCCAGGATGGCGAATTTCTTGAGCCCCAGCTTCTCGACAGCGAAACGGGCGATGACCCGCCCCTGCATCTCGTTGGTCATGGAATCGCTGAAGATATAGGGTCCCAGGGAAGAGAGCCCGTCCCGGCTGGCCGCCGGACAGATCATGGTGACCCGTCTTTCGTCCGCCAAGGCGCCCACCGCCTGGATATCCCCGGGAGCGACCGGTCCGATGACCGCGTCCAGGCCGTCATCCTGGACCAGGGCCCGGAATTGGGTGACCGCCATGGTGCCGTCGCTGCCCGTGTCCTTGACCACGAGGGACATGTGCTTCTTCGTCCCCCCGTTCTGGTTGGCCTCTTCCACGGCCAAGGCGATGCCGTTCATGACCGAATCCCCGAAGGGCTGGAACTTCCCTGTCTTGGGGATGAGGACCCCCACCCGCCAGCTATCGTCCTGGTGACCCTGCAAGGTCTGCAGCAGAAGCTGGGCCGAGGGAGCGGAGGGATGCTGGGGGCATTGCTGGAGGAAACGGTTCAAGTGGTCGATGGCCTCACCCTGGATCCCCGCCTGGGCTTCCCGGCTGGCCAGCTGGAACTGGGCCGAGCACCGGACGGGCGAATCCGGATAGTTCTGGATGTATTTCTTCAGATCGTCGATCCCCAGGGAATAGGCCAGGATGAAATCCATCATCTGGCGGGCCTGGTTGGAATAGGTCTCCTGGCCGTTCCGGGGAGCGACCTTCTGGAAGGCCGCCAGCGCGGCCAAGTGGTCGCCCTTGTCGAAATAGATCTGGCCCACCATGTATTGGGCCTTGTCCTGGCCTTGGAAATTGTCGGCGCCCAAAAGAAGTTTCTGGTAGGTCTTCAGGGCCTCATCCAACCGCCCTTGGTTGTACTGGTATTGACCGATGGTCAGGAAGGCGGACGCATTGCGGGGACCGGGTTCCGAATCCCCCACCGAAGCCAGGGCCGCTTGGTAATCGGCGTCCAAGACGGGGCTCTTGAGGTCGCTCAAGATGGGGACATTGGGCCCCATCACGCCCGGGATCGTCCCAGGGCCGGGTGTCCCGTTGGGCTTCAGGGCCTCCCGGCCGCCGCAACCCGCGATGAAAAGGAACAATAAAAGGTAAAGACCGCGGTATCTCATGGTTTCCTCACAAGGGGATCGGAAAAAGGAAGGTCAAAATTAGCAAAAAACACCCGGAGAACAAACCCCAAAAGCGGGATAAAGGCCCCGGAACGGCCCCCATCCCCTTCAATCGTTCGTTTTTTTCTTATAAACGTTCAATCCGACCTTCTCGTTGCGTTCCGGCACCGAAACGTTGCCTTCGGTCGAGGCCACGATGATGGTCTTCCCGCTGGAAGAGGGGCCGTATTCCTTCGAAAGGTCCACCTTGATGGTGAGGATGTTCCCTTCCACTTTCATTTCGACGTTCTTCATGGCGACTTCCTTTCAAAAAAGAAGGCCCTATTGAACCACAGAGGCGCGAAGTTCATGAAGAATAGCCTTTTCTTTTTCGGCGCTTTCCTTCGCGTCTTCGCGACCCAAGGGCTTAAGTCTTTCCCGGCGTGATCCCCGACTGCAGGATCCGGAGCATCTCCTCGTCCAGGGGGCCGCTCTTGCCGTTGGCCGCAGGCGGCCAAATGCCGAAATCGAGCCACTTATAGTTCCAGTAGCCCCAGCCAATGCCATGCTCGGTAAAAAGCCCCACTACATCCCGGACCCAGTTAAGACGCGTGGACCGGGCCACTTGTTCATAGACACCGAATTCCCCGCAGTAGACGGGATGCCCTTCCTTCACCAGACGGATGGCGGGCTGCAGGGTCTCCCTCAGCCTCTCCCGGTCCCAGGGCTTGGCCCCTTCGAAGGCCAGGAATTCCCGGGTCACGGGCGGGAGGTCCCGGGCCAGGTATTCCTGGACCCTTGGCAAGGCCCCGGGGTAGGCCACCGTTTCCGGATAGGGATGCCCATCCTTCCACCAAGGCGTGCCCTGGTGGGTAACGAACATGGGGATGTAGAAATGGAAACTATAGACCAGGTTCGGTCCCTGGACCGCTTCGGCCAGGGCGGGAAGGTTCGTGACCAGGCCCCAAAAGGTCGATTCGATCATCAAGGTCCTTTTCGGGTCCTCCATCCTGAGCACCCGGTAGATGCGCGAGGCCACGTGGTTCCAATCCTGGGGGTCCTTGGCGGTGGGCTCATTGAGGACGTCGAACCAGAGCCCGCCCTTCTGCCGCTTCAGGGCATGGGCCAGTTCGGCCCAAAGCCCGCAGAAAGCATCGAGGGCCTTCTCATCCTTCCAAAGATCCTCCTGTTCAGGACGGGCGAAGGAGTGCCAGGGAACCTGGTGGAGGTCCAGGATGGTCATCAGGCCCGCTTCCCGGGCCCAACCCAGGAACTTCTTCAGGAGGGCCAGGCGTTTCTTGTTCAAGGGCCCCCGGCCTTCATCCTCGAAAAGCCAAGGCGCATCCACCGGGAGGCGGACGGAATTGAAACCCCAAGCCGCAATGGTCCGGAGATCTTCCTTTCGAATGAAGGAGCGGGTCCGGGCATCGGAAAGATCGGATTGGGAGATCCAGCCTCCCAGGTTGAAGCCGACGGGGCGGAACAGGGGGATAGGGGTCATGGGTTTCCTCGGGTCAGGGACGGGGCGTCACGGAGCCCAAGATCCCCTTGAAGTTCTCCAGGCAAAAACGCGACCAGCTCTCCACCTCCACGTCCTTGCGGGCCAGGATCGCCTCGGCGGGCAGGAACTCCAACTGGGTGATGGCCCCCTCGGCCTTCGTGACCTCGCCCGGCCCCAATTCCCAGAGATGGACCACGCCAAAATGGACCTTTCCCACCTCGTTGCCGTCGTCATTGATCAGGCCAACCACCCGTTTGGAAAGCACCTCCCCCAGGGAGACCTCCTCGCGGACCTCCCGTTCCACCGCGGCGTCGTAAAGGCCCCGGGGCCCACCGGACGCATTGGAAAAAAGGGAGTCGTCCACCGGATTGATGTGCCCCCCGATCCCGACCGACCCCTTGAGCTGCAGGCGGGATTCGCCGGTCTTCTTTCCCCGGACATAGAAAAGAACGCGGCCGTCCCGGACCAAGAGGACGTAAGGGATGAGCTGCTTGAGGGCGAAGTCCTTTTCCGCGTGCTCCCGGAGGGTGAACTTCAATTCACCGCTCCCAAAGATCGGATCCAGATAACGGGCATGATCGGACGAAAAGCCCTGGAAGGCGCCCAGCTCGTCCAAGAGCCGCCTGGGGAAAGTGAGGACCTGCTCGGAAGGTTTCATGGTTCCATTTCGACCGGCCGGGCCGGGAATTCAGGCTTGGGCGGACGCCAGCCCGTGCGCGGATTCCCGGACCTTTTCCAGCATCTCGGGGAAAAGTTCGGGGGGGTAGCAGAAGAAGGGATATTCCCGGTAGCCCAGGACCTCCTTGGTCTTCTGGACCTTTTCAATATCCAGCATCCCCTTCTCCAACGACTTGAGGGGTTCGGTATAGCGTTCGAAAAGCACGTGGTTGATCTCTTTGATCTTGTAGGAGGCTTGGGTCTTGTAGGTCGGGTTCTGCAGCGCCTCGACCCATTTCCCCTTGGCGCCGGCCAGGCTCTTGAGGTAGGGGTCCTCCAGGGCCTTCTTGAAGCCATCCTGCATGAAGCCGGGAAGTTCCCGCTTCCATTGGTCCTGGCGCGTGAAAAGGTACTCGGGGTTCTTCTCCAGGGCACGCGACCACCATTGCACCTTGGGCTCATATCCCGCCACCGTCTCCACGCTGCGGCTGCCCTCCGGGTCCACCAGGTAGGTGGCGGTGGCCACGCCGTAGGCGAGGGGTTTGAGTTTGAAGAACCGGGTGAAGAGCAGGTCCCCCACCTCCTCATAGGCGCCGCCGCCCACGCCGTGGATGAAGAAGTCGCAAAGGTACATGCGGCAGAAGAGGGTTTGGGGGATGGCCTTGGGCCAGATGGCCAGGCTCAAGCGGGAAAGCTCCTCCTCCATCGCCTCGGTCGAGAGTTGGAAGGTCCCTTCCCCGCCCTGGAGCTTGAGGGTCACGTGCTTCCCGTCGTTCTTGGCCCAGAGGGAATGGCGTTGGTGATACTTGGTGGCGCCCCAGAAGGGGATCTCGAACCACCAATTCTCGAACTTGAGGTTCGGCATGGGGTTCAGGTCGTGGGTGATGCCGTGCTTCTGGCGGTATTCGTTCAAGGATTGGTTGTAGTCATCGTTGAGCTCGGGCAGGTTCTTCAACCATTCGGCGACGAAATGGTGGAAAGGCGCCGAAGACCAGATCTTGTGGGCCTCCAGGTAGAACCGGTGGGTCCCGCAAAGCTCGTCCAGGATGTCCAGGCTGTTCAAATGGAAGGAATTCCAGGTGGCGGTCTTGGTGAACCCCTTACGCAACTTCTCCTCGTAGGCCTTCACGTTGGCCTTCACCGGGGCCGGGGCATAGACCTGGGCATCGGTGAATATCTTGTTGAGGGCCGTCTCGTCGGGCACCGGCAGGTAGCAATAGGGCGTGGTCCTTTCCTGGTGCTGATGGTCCTTGGTGCTGTAAAGATCGATGATCTTGCGGCGGGAGTGGCCGTCCTCCTCGACCTCGGGCATGCAATGCAGGTGCTCCGGGGACAGGGCGGTGTCGGTGACCTTGTGCAGGGCCGACCCCTGGACGGACTCGGCCAGGATGCTGGCGGCCAGGCACTTCACCCAGAGACCGGGATGGAAAAGGACCGGTTGGTGGCCGGAAAGGATCAGGGGATGGGCGGTCGGGAGCTTATAGGCTTCCCGGACCTTGTGGGGGGAAAGACCCCAGAAGGTCTCCTTGACCAGCCTTTCCCGGTTGCGGAGGGCTTCTTCCTTCCATTGGGCGATGGGCGGCTGGAAGAACATCCCGCCATGTTCGCCTGGGATCTGTTCGTTCAAATCGTTCAAGACCCATCCCTTTCAAGCGGCGGTTCGGATGTCATTTTACGCCCGAAACCACGTTCGGGCACCCTGGAATGTCCGGCAGGGACCGGACCGTTCAAGCGGTTGAAATGGGCTTCAGGCCCAGGCGTTTGGATTCCCGCTCCATCACGTCCAGATAGTGGTTTAAACGTTCATCCCGGTTCGCGAACTGGTTGTTGAAGTTGCGGCTATGGTCCTTGTAGATCAAGGGCACGGGTTTTTCGGTCACGGTCAATCCCGCCTTGGCCGCCCGCAACCAGAACTGGATGGGGAACCCGTAGTTGGTCTCGTCCAGGTCCAACCGCCGCAAGGCGTCCACCCGGTAGGCCTTGAAACCGCAGAAGCTGTCGGTCAGGTCATAGCCCGTCAAGGGGCGGAGCTTGGCGGTGATCAGACGGTTCACCTCCAGCCGTTCCGGCGGGGGCGCATCCCCGGAAATGGAAGGGTCCAGGTAGCGGCTTCCTGAAACGATGTCGAACCGTTCCAGGCCTTCCAAAAGGCTCGGGATGAAGGCGGGCTCATGCTGCTCGTCGGCATCCATCGTGACGCAATGCCGGTAATCATGGCTCTTGGCGTAATCGAAGGCGTCCATCAAGGACCGGCCGTAACCCTGGTTGGGATCGTGCCGGACGATCCCCGCCACCCGGATCCTCTCCAGGATGGAAGGGGTCGCGTCCGTGGAGCCGTCGTCCACAATGACCACATCAGCACCAGGGACCTGTTCGACCCGGCGGACGACCCGCTCCAAGGTCGGGGCTTCGTTATAAACGGGCAACAGGACGGCGAAACGTTCGCTCACAGGGACCTCGGGTTTGGATGGATGGGATAGGCCTTCGGCATAACGGCCTTCAGGGGAGCTTGGGAATGGTCCCTGACTCGACCGTCGGCGTGGGCTCATCGCCCAGGGGCATCAACTGCGGGATCGGCGTGGGGGTCGGGACCGTCCCGGCGGGTGGCGGCGCCAGGGATCCATTGGACGAAGGCATGGGGGGCGGGGCGGAAGGAACCGGGGTGGCGGCCGCCGCGGGTGCGGGCGTCCCGGTCCCCTTCGCGTCGGGGGTCGGATAAGCCTGGGCCACCTTCTTGTCGAACTTGGCGATCTGTTCCGCCTGTTTCTTGCTCAGCAGGGGCTTGCGGATGTCGGCTTCGTGCTGTTTGGCCTCGGGGTCGCCCGGAACGATCCGGGAATATTCGCCCCAGTGGTAGAGCGCCAGTCCCATCTCCTCGTCCCTTTCATAGATCAGGGCCACCTGACGGTGCGCCTTGGCCTGCTCGTTATCCACCGCCAGGATGCGGAGATATTCCTGCCGGGCATTGTTCCAGTCCCGGATGCTTTCGTAATGCTCGGCCATACGGTAATGGGCCGGGATGTTGTAGGGGTTCAGGTCGGTGGAGGCCTGGTATTGTTGGAGGGCCTTCTTTTCCTCGCCCATGTCCGAATAGGCGTCCCCTAGCTTGCTACGGGCCTGGGTGTCAAGGGGGTCCACCTGGACCGCCTGGCGGTAATAGGCGATGGCCTCGTCGTTCCTGGCTTGGGCCCGGTAGACGTCCCCCAGGCGCTCGTAAACGGACCCGTTGTCCGGGATCTCCCGCAGGGCCTTCTTCAGTTCCTGGGCCGCCACGGCATAGTGCTTTTGACCCAAGGCCGACAGGCCAAGATTGTAATGGGCGGGCGCGAAGTTCGGATCGATCAGAAGGGCCTTCTTCGCCCAAAAGTCCGCCTGCGGATAGACCCCCTTTTGGAGATAGACATATCCTTTGTTGGAAAGGGCTTGGAGGTAATTGGGCCGGAGCGAGAGGGCTTTGTCGAACTGCACCAGGGCGTCGTCCAAGGCGTCCTTGCGGGCGTAAAGTTCCCCCAGGTTGTTGTGGGCCTGGGCGTTATAAGGGTCCTTTTCGATGGCCTCTTTGTAATAGTCGATCGCCGTTTCGATCTTCCGCTCGTTCTTGTAGATGTTGCCCTTATCGAGGAAATATTGGCTGTTTTCCTGCGCCGCAAGGGCCGGAAGGACGGGGAGAAGGAGACCCAGGAGGAAGGTTGCGGTTTTAGGGGAAAAGAGGGGCATGCGGTTCCTTGGTGGACTTTGGAAGCAGCAAACGATTTTACGTAAGGGGTTTTGGACCGTCAATGTTCAAAAGCCGCCGTTAAACCGTTAAGGCCAGCTTTTTCGCGGCTCCCAATAATGCCTTCACTTCCCGGATGCTCGGGGCTTCGGCATAAAGACGCAGGAGGGGCTCGGTCCCCGAGGACCGCAGGAGGACCCATCCCTTTTCCAGTTTCAGCTTCACCCCGTCGAGGGCCTGGACCCCCGTCACCCGGTGTCCCGCGATCCGCGACGGGGCGGCCTTCCGGACCCTGGCCAGGATGGCCGCCTGCCGCTCGGCCGGGACGTTCCCCAGGTCCGACCGGTCGTAATGGAAGGGACCGTACTTTTCCTGGAAATATCCCACCACTTCCGAGACCTTCTTCCCCATGGTCACCAGGGCCTCCATCAGATAAAGGGCGGACAATAGACCGTCCCTCTCCGGCAGGTGTCCCTTGAAGGCGATGCCGCCGCTCTCCTCCAGCCCCAAGAGGATGTCCTTTTTCAACATGACCGCGCCGATGTGCTTGAACCCGATGGACGTCTCATCCAGGGGTGCCCCCAGTTCCTTGGCCATGCGTTCGATCATGAGGGTTCCCGAGACCGTCTTGACCACGCCTCCCCGCATGCCCCGGTGGACCCAAAGATGGTAAAGGAGGATGGCGTGGAGCTTGTGGACATCCACGAACCTCCCCTTCTCATCCATCATCCCGATGCGGTCCCCATCCCCGTCGGTGGCGAAACCCACTTGGGCCTTCCGGGACCGGATCGCCTTGGACAAGGGTCCCAGATTGGGACCGATGGGTTCCGGCTGGCGTCCGCCGAAATCATCGGACCTTTGGGCGGCGATGGTCCAGACCCGCGTCCGGGCCGAGGCCACCAACCTTTCGAAATGCCGCTCACCGACCCCATGCATGGAATCCACCACGACCCGGAATCCCGACCCCTTCAAGGCCTTCAGGTCCACCTTCTCCCGGAGGGTCCGGAGATAGGGCCCCAGCCAATCCGCCTTGGGCAGGCTTCTCTTCGCCGTCGCGGACGGGGGCAGCTTCGGAAGACCCTTTTCTATCCTTTGGGTGAACTCACGAGGCGCCGAAACGCCCGGGAACAGCTTCACCTTGAAACCGTTGTAGGCACCCTGGTTGTGGCTCGCGGTGATCATGACCCCCGCGGCCGCTCTTTGGTCCTTGACCGCGAGGGAAAGGGCCGGCGTGGGAAGGGAGCGGGAGGCCAAAATGACCTTGTGCCCCAAGGCGGCCAAGACCTCGGCCGCGGACCGGGCAAAGAGGGGGGAATCCTTGCGGGTGTCATAGCCGATGAAGACGCGGCTTCGAGCCTTCAAGGCCCGGCCCAAACCTTGCGCGACGCGCCGCACATTGGGCACCGTGAAGGCGCCGTCCATGCGGGCCCGCCAGCCATCGGTCCCGAATTTGATCTCGTCCATGGCGTTCATTCTATCGGGAAACACCGCGGACCGGGATCCGGGCTTCAATAGAGGATGAAGCCGACCGCCGAACGGGCGGGAACGGGCAACACCAACGGCCGGTCGTTCTTGAAGGTGGCCCGATAGGGCGGGATGGCATCGATGGGGAAAGGCCCCCCGCCGCCCAGGGGCCCGGGTTCGCCGTCCCAGAAGACCTGTTTGTCGTTCATGTCCTTGCCCGAAAGAATCCAGCCCATCAGTTTCCCCTTGGGGACGAAGCCGGTCAGATCGAAATAAGCGGACTGGTTCCGGTCGTTCTCGTTGATCAGCACCACGCCCAGCTCCCCGCCCGCGAAACGGCTGGCATAGACCTTGACCGTCGGGCTCGAGCTTTCCGAAGCCACCAGGTGGTCCCCGAAGGCCCGGGAATAGAGGGCGTAGGCATAATAGGAAGGCCGGGGCGTGCCGTCGGCGGTGGAGTTGTCGCCGGAGGCCAGCATGGCCATGTCGCCCCGCAGTTTGGAATCCAACCCGTTCTTCCAATCCCAATAGTTGGAGCAAGCGTAACCGGCCTTGAGCTGCTCCCCCAGCACCTCGGCGGTGAAAAGCCCATTGATCAACTCGATGGTGGGTTCCGGGGAGGCATTGACCAGGTTGAACTCGGTCAGGGCCACCGGCAGGCCGGATTCGGACGGGGCGTTCTGTTCCACCATCTTGGCCAGGGAAGCCTTATCGTCGTCCAAGTGGGTCAGGTTCCCGAAAAGGACCTCGTTGGTGGGGTTGGTGTAGCTGTCCCCGCTGAAGGGCCACATGAAATACTGGTGTAGGATCAAGAAATCGGCCTTCCCATGGAGCTCGGGCAGGAGGGTGGCCGTCCACCGGCGGTGGCCGTCCCACTCGCCTGCCCCGTCCTTCTCATAGGCCACCGCCCCGATCTTGATGTCGGGATCCACTTTCCGCATCGCGTCCGCGATGACCGCCAGATCCTTCCCATAAACATCCCCCGTCAATTGGGGTTTTCCGTCCACGGTATTCCCCTGCTCCCAGTTCCCGTAAAGCTCGTTGCCGATCTCCCAATAACGGACCTTGAACTTCTTCTCGATGTTGAAGTATTTGACCCAGCGGGCGGCCAGGTCCGCCGCGTATTGGACGTCGGCATAACGGGCGGCTCCATAGTTCGCCGTCACGATGGCCTCGGACCCGGTCGCCTTGCAGAACTGGATGAAATCGTCCGTCGAGACCGCCCAGGCGGCGTTCATATGGGCTGGATCGTTCTCTTTCTGCGGAGGACGGTCGTATTTCCCATCCCAGTGGTAGACATCCGAAGCGCTCCCGCCCGGCCAGCGCCAGAAGCGGATGCCTGATTGCTTGGCTTTTTCGATGCGGTCGGGATCCAGGAACCAGCTCTTGGAGTCCCACCAGGCCACGTTATTGCCGAAGGAGTAGGGATTGACGCCCCGCAGGACCTGGGTGGCGTCCACCTTCACCTCCACCTTGGTCCCGAAGGGAAAACGCCAAGGTTTCCCCTCGACCTGGAAGGCCGGGGCCTGTTTGGAGAAGGTGGTCGGTGCCGCCCCATTGGCGGCCGGCCAAAGTTCAAAGGCACTGTCCTTCGACGTTTGGGGCGCTACACCGTCGGCCAAAACCGCCGCCGAAACGAAGAAACAAACTAAGAAGGTACGGCAGACCATGGATTCGCCCTTTCCAAACGGCAAAGAATCACAGCAAAACCAATTCAGCCACCGATAAACACCGATGAACTCCGATGGCTTCGAACGATCAAGTCCGACGTTCGACATCGGTGTTCATCCCCTTCATCGGCGGCTCATTTTCGATATTAATAAAGGACCAAACCCACCGCCGAAGCAGCGGGCAGGTTGAGCGCCAAGGGCTTTTTCGCGTTGAATTTCAGGGTATAGTTCGGGATGGGATCGATGGGGAACGGACCGCCACCCCCCTTCGGACCCGCCACCCCGTTCCAACTCACTTGGTAGTCGTTCAGGGTCTTTCCGGTGAGGACCCAACCCATCAAGCTTCCCTTGAGCTTCGCGCCCGAAAGGTCGAGGGAAAGGCTCCGGGCCTTTTCATCCTCGTTCACCAGGACGATCCCAGGTTGTCCGCCGGCGAACCGGGTGGCATAGACCTTGACCTGAGGGTCCGAGCTGGAAGCTTCCACCATGTGATCCCCCATGGCCCGGGTACAAAGGGCGAAGGAGTAGTAGGAAGGCCGCGGCGTATTGTCCGGCACCTTCGGGTCGTTCGAGGCCAAGAGGGCCATGTCCCCCTTGAGCTTGCCGTCCAGTCCGTTCTTCCAATCCCAATGGTTGACGGCCACATAACCGGCCTTGATGGCCTCCCCGAGCACCTCGACGGTGAAAAGGCCGTTGATCAACTGGATGCTCTGCGGAGGCGAGGCATTGACCAGGTTGAACTCGGTCAAGGCCACCGGGATGTCCATCTCGCCCGGGGCGTATTTGTAGACCAGTCCCGCCACGCTTTCCTTGGCCTCCGGGATCTCGCGGACATTCCCGAAAAGCACCTCGTTCTTGGGGTCGGAGTAGACATCCCCATTGAAAGGCCACATGAAATACTGGTGGAGGATGAGGTAATCGATCTTATTGTCGAGGGTAGGCAACAGGTCCCGCATCCACCAATGGAAGCCCACCCAGTCGGTCCCATCGTCATGTTCCACCGAGTCGACCCCGATATAGATGTCCGGGTCCGCCTTCCGCATGGCCGCCGCCATCACTAGGGCGTCCTTTCCATAGACATCCCCCGTCAATTGGGGTTTTCCCTCGATCTTATTGCCCTCTTCCCAGGGGCCATGGCATTCGTTGCCGATCTCCCAGTAACGCACCTTGAAATTCTTCTCGTTGAAGTGCTGGATCCAGCGGGAGGCCAGGTCCGCGGCGGCGGCTGGACTGTCGTAGCGGGCCGCTCCGTAGTTGGCGGTCACGATGGCCTCGGACCCGGTCTCGCGGCAGAACTGGATGAAATCATCGGTCAGGATCATGCCGGGACCCGTCATGCGGGTGGCGTCGCCGCCGTCATGTTCCTTCAGGTGCTTCCCATAGTTGCCATCCCAATGGTAGCTGTCGGAGGAACTGCCCCCGGGCCAGCGCCAAAAACGGATGCCGGACTGCTTGGCCTTCGCGATCCGGTCCGGGTCCAGGGCCCAGTCCTTCCCATCCCACCAGTCGATATTGCAGCCGAACTGATAGGGGGTGATGGGCGCGATGACCTTGCCCAGGTCGATCTTGACCTCGACCTTGGCGCCCTTGGGGAATTTCCAGGCTTTTCCTTTCTTGGACAGGGCCGGGGCTTCCTTGGTGAAGGCCGTGGGCGTGGCGTCATTGGTCACAGGCCAAAGTTCGAAAGGCCCGCCCCGAGCCTCGCCGAGGAGCTTGCCCCGAGCCCCGTCGAGGGGCTTCATCCGGGCCGAGGCCTCGGGGGACGGGTTGGGTGCCGGGCCGTCGGCAAGGACAGGGGCCGTCGCCAAGGCGAGGATGGCGAGAACGAAGAACCGGTTCAACTTTTTCATGGGAACCTTTCCAAGGGAAGTGGCGGAGATTCTAACACGGGCTGGACAGATCCAACCCGCTCTAGCGGGTTTTGACCCAAACTTCCCCGTTTTCCACGAGAGTGGGATAGGTGACCAGGGAAAGGTCCGGCTCGTTATAGCAATAACCCGTCTCGATGTTCATGCGGTAGCCGTGGGCGGTGCAAAGGATGGTATCGCCGACACAGTTCATGGGCCTTAGCCGAACATCCTGGTGGGCGCAATAGACCCCCGTGGCATAGACCTTGTCCCCCCGGCGATGGAGCAGGAGGGGCAAGGGGCCCAATTCGACCTCGGCCGACTTGCCGTCCACCAGGTCCTGGAGTAACGCCGCCTTTTCATAACCAGCCTCGATCATAGCTGGGATCCATCCCCTAGGACGGTGTCCAAGGGAACCTCTTCCCCCGGCCGCACCACGCACCCCTTGCCCAAGATGGACTCTTCCAGCCGTGCTCCGGGCCCGACCTGGACCCCGGCCCAGAGCAGACTTTGGGAGACCAGGGCCTCTTTCCCAATATGACAAGCCGGCCCCAAGACGCTCAAGGGCCCGATCACGGCCCCTTCTTCCAGAACGCATCTTTCCCCGATATAAGCGGGTCCCTTCAGCCGGACCTTCTTCCCGATCCTTACGCCCTTCCCCAGATAAACCCCTCGTACCTTCTTTTGATAGGGACCATGGACCGGGAAAGCGCCCTTCAGGACGTCCCATTGGGTCGTCAGGTATTTACGGGGAGTTCCAATGTCCTGCCAATAGCCCTTCCAGACAAAGCCCCCGAAGGGTTCCTGGGCGGCCAAAAGCCCGGGGAAAAGCCCCCGTTCCGCGGAATAATTCTGGCCGGAGGGAATATGGTCGAAGACCCGGGGCTCGAAGAGATAGACCCCCGCGTTGATGGTGTCCGTCACGACCTGATCGGGGCTCGGCTTTTCCAGGAATTTCTCGATACGTCCCTTCTTATCCAGCAAGACGAGGCCATAGGCCGTGGGGTCCGCCACGCGGAAAAGGCCCAGGGTCGCGAGATTCCGGGCCTTGCGGTGATGGGCGATCATTTTCTTCAAAGGGATATCGGTCAGGATGTCCCCGTTCAGGACCACCACCGGATGCCCTTTCACGAAGCGTTCCGCGTTCTTGATGGCCCCGGCGGTCCCCAGTGGTTCCTTCTCCAGGGCGTAATGGATCCGCATCCCCATTTTCCGGCCGTCCCCATAGACCTTCTGGATCTCCTTGGGCCGGTAGCCCACCGACAGTGCAACCTCCCGGATCCCGGCCTTTTTAAGGTAGTTGAATTGATAGGTCAGGAAAGGGGCCCCGCAGAGGGGCACGATGTTCTTCGGGACATGGTCGGTCAGGGGCCGCATGCGGGTCCCCTGGCCCCCGACGAGGATGATGGCTTTCACTCAATGCTCCGCATCGAGTTAGAGGTCAGGAGTTGGAAGTTGGGAGCCCGCCGTCAGCCCCTTATTCCCTACTCCACACCCCTAACTGCCTTTTCTGTAGTAAGCGACCGTCTCCGCCAGTCCCGCCGCGAGATCATATCGGGGTTCCCACTTCAAACCGGCCTTGGCCTTGGAAGGGTCCAGGACGCTCTTTTGAAGGTCGCCCAAGCGTGGCACGGTCCTTTTGGGCGAAGCCTTGTAGCCGGTGGCTTGGGCCAATGTTTCGAAAAGTCCGTTGGTGGTCGTTCCCACC
>DASZRK010000013.1 GCA_035549195.1 bacterium | reverse complement strand
ATATCCCTTCGCCGTCGCCCAGCCCTTCTTGGCCAGGACCGTCGTGATGGCCGCCGTCAAGCTCGTCTTCCCATGGTCCACGTGGCCGATCGTCCCGATGTTCACGTGCGGCTTGCTACGAACGAATTTTTCTTTCGACATAGACAACCTCCCTACGCCCATTCCCGGGCGCTGATTTTTTTCAGCCCTTCACTTTACCGATGATCTCTTGCTGGACCGACTTGGGCGTTTCCTCATAATGCGCGAACTGCATGGAATAGGTCGCTCGACCCTGGGTCATGGAGCGCAGGTTCGTTGAGTAACCGAACATCTCGGACAAGGGAACCTTGGAGCGGATGATCTGGGCGGATCCACGAAGTTCCATCCCCTCGATCTTGCCACGCTTGGATTGCAGGTCGCCCATCACCGGACCCATGAAATCGTCCGGGGTCACCACCTCCACCTCCATGATGGGCTCCAGGATGACCGGATCAGCGCTCTTCATCGCATCCTTGAACGCCATGGAAGCGGCGATCTTGAAGGCCATTTCGTTCGAGTCGACATCGTGATAGGAACCGTCGAAGAGGGTGACCTTGAAATCGACGACGGGGTATCCGGCAAGGACCCCGCTGTCCTTCGCGTCCATGATCCCTTTTTGCACGGCCGGAATGAACTCCCGGGGGATCGAGCCGCCCTTGATGGCATCCACGAACTCGATGCCTTTGCCGGCTTCCATGGGTTCCATCTTGATGTAACAGTGGCCATAGTTACCCCGGCCACCGGTTTGTTTGATGTATTTCCCTTCCGCTTCAACGCTCTTACGGATCGTTTCGCGGTAAGCGACCTGGGGTTTGCCCACGTTGGCCTGTACGTTGAATTCACGCATCATCCGGTCGACGATGATCTCCAAATGCAGTTCGCCCATCCCCGAAATGATGGTTTGAGCGGTCTCTTCGTCACTCTTCACCCGGAAGGACGGATCCTCTTCGGCCAGTTTTCCAAGGGCCAGACCCATTTTTTCCTGGTCGGCCTTGGTCTTGGGCTCGATTGCCACCGAGATGACGGGATCGGGGAAAACCATCTTCTCCAGGATGATGGGCTTGTCCTCAAGGCAAAGGGTGTCACCGGTGGTGATGGTCTTGATGCCGACCGTGGCCGCGATGTCCCCCGCATGAACTTCCTTGATCTCTTCGCGCTTGTTGGCATGCATCTGCAGGAGCCGTCCAACGCGTTCGCGGTTCCCTTTGGTCGAGTTATAGACATAGGAACCCACCTGAAGGGTTCCCGAATAGACCCGGAAATAGACCAATTTGCCGACATGGGGGTCTGTCATGATCTTGAAGGCCAAGGCGGAAAAAGGCGCTTCGTCGCTCGTCTCGCGGGTCTCTTCCTCGTTGGTTTCCGCGTTATGACCCTTGACCGCAGGGATGTCGATCGGAGAAGGAAGGTAGTTGATCACCGCGTCCAAAAGAGGCTGGACACCCTTGTTCTTGAAAGCCGAGCCGCAGAAAACGGGATTGAACTTGTTGGAGATGGTCCCCTTGCGGATGCAGCTGTTGATCTCCTCGACGGAGATCTCCTTCCCGTCCAGGTATTTCTGCATGACGTCATCATCGAACTCGGCCACAGCCTCCACCAATTGTTGGTGGTATTCCTGGGCCATCTTTTTCATGTCCTCCGGGATCTCTTCGATCTCGAATTTGGCGCCCAAACTGTCGTCCAACCACCGATAACGCTTCATCTCGACCAGGTGGATCAGACCGTCGAATTTGTCCTCGGCCCCCACCGGAAGGGTCACCGCATGGGCGTTCGCATTCAGGCGTTTGCGCATCTGGTCGATCGCCCCGAAGAAATCGGCGCCGATACGGTCCATTTTGTTGACGAAAGCGATGCGGGGAACACCGTAACGGGTGGCCTGGCGCCACACCGTCTCGGACTGCGGTTCCACGCCTTCCACGGCCCCGAAGACGCCGATGGCCCCGTCGAGGACCCGGAGCGAACGTTCCACCTCGATGGTGAAGTCCACGTGACCCGGGGTATCGATGATATTGATGCGGTTGGTCTTCCAAAAGCAGGTCGTGGCGGCCGAGGTGATGGTGATGCCACGCTCTTGTTCCTGGGGCATCCAGTCCATCGTGGCGGCGCCGTCATGCACCTCGCCGATCTTATGGGTTCGGCCCGTGTAAAAAAGGATACGTTCGGTCAAGGTGGTCTTGCCGGCGTCGATATGGGCCATGATGCCGATATTGCGGGTCTTCGTGAGGGGGACGGGACGGGACACTTGGTTCTCCTGGATTACCAGCGATAGTGGGCGAAGGCCTGGTTGGCTTCCGCCATCTTATGGGTGTCTTCTTTTTTCTTGATGGCCGTCCCTTGGTTCTTGAAGGCATCGGCCAATTCCGCCGCCAATTTCTGGGCGATGGTCTTTTCTTTCCGTGCGCGGGCCGCCGTCAAGATCCAACGGATAGCGAGCGAAGTGCGCCGTTCCGGACGGATCTCAACGGGCACCTGGTAGGTGGCGCCCCCGACCCGGCGGGACTTCACTTCCAAGGCCGGCTTGACGTTCTCCACGGCCGTCTTGAACACATTCAAGGCGCCTTCACCGTGTTTCTCGCCCAAAACATCCAGGGCATCATAAAAGCTCTGGGTCGCGACCATTTTTTGGCCGTCGTACATCATGGAGTTGATGAACTTCGCGACCAACTTGTTGTTGTAACGGGCGTCCGAGAGGATCTCACGGCGGGCGGCGACTTTACGACGGGGCATGGAGCTTCTCCTTAAGCTTTAGCGGCGGCGTCTTTTTTAGGCCGCTTCATTCCGTATTTCGAACGGCCTTGGCGACGGTCGGCCACACCGGCGGCATCCAAAGCGCCGCGGATGATGTGATAACGAACGCCCGGGAGGTCCTTCACGCGGCCCCCGCGGATGAGAACGATCGAGTGCTCCTGCAGGTTGTGCCCGACGCCCGGGATGTAACAGGTCACTTCCATCCCATTGGTCAAACGGACACGGGCGATCTTCCGAAGGGCCGAGTTGGGCTTTTTCGGGGTCATGGTGGCCACTTTGACGCAAACCCCGCGCTTCTGGGGGCAAGCCTTCAGGGCCGGGGACTTCGTCTTTTGTTTGCTCTTCGCACGGCCCATTCGGACCAATTGATTTAACGTCGGCAAGGAATCCTCCGTAAAAGACCCTAAAAATAAAAAAGGCAAAGACGCGAGCTCCGCCTTTGCCCAAGTGAATATTCCATTGGACCCCGGGACCCTTGCGGGACCGGGGGGAATCTTCAGCGCAGCGAATCCCTCCTCAGCTCGCCATTGGGGAGAACGACCCCCAAAGGAGGATTTCAAAGCTATTTAGGCCAAAAGCGGCTCAAACGCGGACGGCTAAGCTACCAAAAGGGTCAAACCTGGTCAAGGCTTTTTTTATCAGAAAAGTCCTCATCCAGCTTCATTTCCGGGTCATCCGAGATGGGGGGGGCGGCCGCGGTGGCAATGCCAACGGGCAACTCCTCCTCGGGCTCATCGACCTTGATCTTGACCCCCCGATAGAAGGGACTTCCCGTCCCAGCGGGGATCAAATGACCCATGATCACGTTCTCCTTCAAACCCCGAAGGTCGTCCACCTTGCCCGAAACAGCCGCTTCGGTCAGCACCTTCGTGGTCTCCTGGAAACTGGCCGCCGAGATGAAGCTTTCGGTCCCCAGGGAGGCCTTGGTGATCCCCAGAAGGATCGTCCTGGCGGTTGCGGTCTTCCCGTCCTTCTCACTGACCCGGTCGTTCTCTTTCTTGAACTTCCAACGGTCCACCTGCTGTTTGGGCAGGAACTCGGTATCGCCCGCCTCCTGAATG
>DASZRK010000012.1 GCA_035549195.1 bacterium | reverse complement strand
CATAATGGGTATGGTGCACGTCGCGGACCTCGAAGCCGGCGCGCTCCCGGTTCAAGCCGCCCGGTCCCAAGGCCGACAAGCGACGCTTGTGGGTGAGCTCGGCCAGGGGATTGGTCTGGTCCATGAACTGGGACAACTGGGAAGTTCCGAAGAACTCCTTCACCGCGGCCGTGATGGGCTTGGTGGAAATGAGCTGGCTGGGCATCGGGTTCATGTCCATGTCGACGATCGACATGCGTTCCCGGACCGCCCGTTCCATCCGGGTGAAGCCCAAGCGGAGCTTGTTCTCCAGGAGCTCGCCGGCGGTGCGGATGCGGCGATTGCCCAAGTGGTCGATATCGTCCTTCTCGCCCTTGCCGTTGCACAGGTCGAAGAGGTAACGCATGATCGCCACCAGGTCTTCCTTGGAAAGGGTACGGTTCTCCAGGCTGGTCTTCATGGCCAGCTTCTTGTTCATCTTGTAGCGGCCGACGCGGGCCAGGTCATAACGCTTCTTGTTGAAGAAAAGGTTGTCCATGAGGCTGCGGGCGTTCTCCAAGGTCGGAGGGTCGCCAGGACGCATTTTCTTGTAGATCTCCACCAGAGCCGTGTCCTGGTTGTTGGTGTTGTCCTTGCGCAGGGTATTGAGAATGGAGACGTCATTGGGGTTGGAGGGAACGGCTTTCACGTTCTTGACCCCGATCTTCTTGAGGGCGGCAACGACCTCGGCCGTGAAATCGGCGCCGGTCTCGACCACGACCTCGCCCGTCTCAGGATGGGCCACATCGGACGCAGCGGCCTTTCCTTGCAGTTTCTTGTCGGAGACCTCCAAGGTCTCCACGTCGAAAAAGATCTTGAGGATATCCTCGTCGGTGGAGAAGCCCCAGGCGCGAAGCAGGGTCGAGGCCACGAATTTGCGCTTGCGGTCGATGCGGGCATAAAGGATGCCGTTCACATCGAACTCGAACTCGAGCCAGCTGCCATGGTAGGGAATGACGCTGGTCATGAACATCTTCTTACCTGCGGCCGAGAGCTTATCATCCTCGTCAAAGGTCACGCCGGGCGAACGGTGCAACTGGGAAACGATCACCCGCTCCGCGCCGTTGATCATGAAGGTCCCGCGATCGGTCATCATGGGCAGGTCGCAGAAGAAGACCTCCTGCTCACGGATGTCCTTCACCTTTTTCGTGTGGGTCTCAGGGTCCTCCTCGCGGATGACCAGCCGCAGGGTGACCTTCATGGGGACCGAATAGGTCATCCCGCGTTCCTGGCATTCGCGCACGTTGTATTTGGGCTCTAAAAGCGTGTAGGAAACGAACTCCAGGGAGGAAACCTCATTGAAATCCCAGATCGGGAAAACGCTGGAGAAGACCGATTGAAGGCCTTGGTCGATCCGCTGTTCGAGGGAAACTTCCTTTTGAAGAAAGGCGTCGTAGGACTTGCGTTGGAATTCGATCAGGTCCGGCATATCCATGATGACGGGAATGCGGCTGAAGTCGATGCGTTCACGACGACCAAATTTCATTTTCTTCACGAAGGGTCCTCCAGATCGAACATTTAGGAATGGATCGGAAACGTCCTGAAAAACTAAAGCGGGGAAGGGGTTTCCCCGTTTAGGGCCAAAGAGGGCGAATTATATAGATTTAACTTGAAAAGAGTCAACTCTTTTGCCTAGGAAAAAGCCCCAAGACCCGGGTGATACCCTGGAGGTCGGAATAGGGACTCATCTCCCACTCCGTGCCAAAAAGCCCCCGGACTTTGTCGTAGCCATTGGCCTCCAATTCGAAAAAAGCCGCCCCATCAGGATCCAAATGATCCATCAAATCCTTTTGAATCTCTTGATAGGCCCCTAATCCTTTGTTTTCAGCGAAAAGAGCCTCCGGAGGCTCAAAATCCCTTACTTCCGGGGCCAAGCCCTGCTTTTCCTCGAAGGGGATATAGGGTGGATTGCTTACGATCACCCCGAACCGGGTGGGATCCTCGGCCTTCAAAGCATCGAACCAGCTTCCCAGGCGCCAAATCACCCCTGGTACTTCCAGCTTCGTGGCATTGGATACAGCCAATTCCAGGGCCTTTTCGGACCGATCAACACCCCAAACGCGGCAAGATAAGGTCTTGGCGATCGCAAGAGCGATACACCCGCTTCCTGTTCCCAAGTCCAAAACCAGCCGTTTTTCTTCGGGGAGGGTCTTCAAGTGAGTCAAAGCCCTTTCGACCAAAAGCTCGGTTTCAGGCCTTGGGATAAGGACCCCAGGGGCGACGTAAAAGGCCAACCCGTAGAATTCCCTAATTCCCGTGATGTACTGGATCGGCTCATGTTGGGCCCGACGTTGGAAAAGACACCGCATCCTGGCCAGTTCTTCCTTGTCCAAGGGCCGGTCATATTGGAGATACACTTGGAGCCTCTTGATCCCCAAGGCGTGGGCGACCAGGACCTCGGCATCCAACCGGGGGTTGGAGAGGCCTTTTTGGGCCAAAAAAGGGACCGCCCACTGGAGGATCCTCAAGGGGGTCCAGGACTCGGGGACTTTGTCCTCCACTCTTAGCCTTCTTCCTTCAACAGTTCTTCTTGCCGGGCCAGGGCCAAGGCCTCGACGAACTCGTCCAAATAACCCTCCATGACCTTGTCCAATTGGTAGAGGGTCATCCCGATCCGATGGTCGGTCACACGGTTCTGGGGGAAATTATAGGTCCTTATCTTTTCACTGCGGTCCCCGCTCCCCACCTGGCTTTTGCGCGTGGCCGACACCTTCGCCTGCGCCTCCACATCCGCCCTTTCCTTCAAACGGGCGTAAAGCACCTTCATGGCCTTTGCCTTGTTCTTGAGCTGGGAACGTTCGTCCTGGCACTGCACCACGATCCCCGAAGGCAAATGGGTGATGCGCACGGCCGAATAGGTGGTATTGACGCTTTGCCCCCCGGCCCCCGAGGAACAGAAGGTGTCGATGCGAAGGTCCGAGTCCTTGATCTCCACATCCACTTCATCGACCTCGGGAAGGACGGCCACGGTGGCCGCGGAAGTATGGATACGGCCCGAGGCTTCGGTGGCAGGGACCCGTTGGACCCGATGGGTGCCGCTCTCGAAGCGGAAGCGGCCGAAGGCGCCCTTCCCCATCACCATGAATACGATCTCTTTGAACCCGCCCAGGTCGGTCGGACTTGAATCCATGAGCTCCACCTTCATCCCGATCCGCTCGATATAGCGGGAATACATACGGAAAAGATCGGCCGCGAAAAGGGCCGCTTCATGGCCGCCTGTGCCCGCCCTGATCTCGATCAGTGCGTTCCGGTCCCCATTGGGATCCTTAGGCAAAAGAAGCGTCTTGAGCTCTTTTTGGATCTCTTCGATCCGCCTGTCCAACAGAGGGATCTCGGATTCGGCCAGGGACTTCATTTCCGGCTCCGCACCCTGCGCCAGGTGGACGGCTTCTTCCCGTTCCTTCTGGGACCTGCGGAATTCCTCGATCTTGCGGGCCAAGGGTTCCAGGTCCGCATGCTCCTTCGATATCTTCTGCAGCTCGGACGAATTGGAAAAGGTCTCAGGATGGGTCAACCGGTCCGAGAGTTCTTTGAACCTCTTTTCGGCTTGTAGGATCTTGGTCTCGATCATGGTCCGTCATTTCTCGGTGGGTAGATCGCATCGGGTTTTCACGACAAAAAACAGAAAGCCCCAGGAATTGAATTCCTGAGGCTTTAGGTCATGAAATGGAAGCTAGTTGTTCTTTTCGGCGGGGGGAGGGGCGGCTTGCCGTTTGGCCTTCTTGGCCGCGGCGGCGACAGCCTTCGCTTCCAAGCGGGCCTTGTTCTCGGCCTGGGCATTGGCTGCAACAACGGTCTTCTTTTGGAATTTCTCGACCCGGCCGGCCATATCCACCAGCTTGATCTTCCCGGTGAAGAAGGGGTGGCAAGCGGAACAGATCTCGACCGAAAAGGTCTCGCCCTTGGTAGAAGCGGTCTCAATGACGTTCCCACAAATGCAGACGACCTTGGTCTTGTAGTACTTCGGATGGATGCCAGTTTTCATGCTAAGACTCCGTTTTTTTTGCCCCAGGACCGGCTCGGATCGGCCGGAGCCCCAAGGGACTGGTAAGTTTAGGGTAAAAACCTAAAAAATCAACCTTGGAGGATCGGCGATCCTTTTTCGGGCTTGTTTCCCGGAAAGTCGGTCATTGGACGAGGTAAAGCAGGGGATTTTGAGGTTTTCCATAGAGCCGAACCTCGAAATGGAGATGGGGCCCGGTGACCCGCCCGGTCTTCCCCACTTTGCCGATCAATTGTCCCCGTTTGACCCACTGATTGGGCTTCACCAGGATCTCGTCCAGATGGGCGTAATAGGATGTCAGACCCGCCCCGTGGTCCAGGATGATGAGCCGGCCGTACCCCGCCCGCAGGTTGGCGAAGACCACCTTCCCATCCTGGGCCGCGACCACGGCGTGGCCGAACCCTGGCGCCAGGTCCAGTCCCTCATGAAAGGTGAGCTTGTGGGTGATGGGATGGATCCTGTACCCGAATCCGTCCGCGAACCGCCCGGTGGTGGGTTTCAAGAAACCTTTTTGGGCCCCTAGGCTCATGAGCGCGACCCAACGCGGGTCCTTCTGGCCCAAGTAAGAAGCTCCGGGTAGATAGAGCACATCGCCCGCGTGCAGGTCCGAGTCATCCCTCTTTTGGTTGGCGATGAGGATGTCCCTTAAGGGAATGCCGTAAGCGCGGGAAATGTCCGCCAATCCCTGTCCGGAATGGACCAAGTGATAAATGCCGTCCTTGGAAGGGATGAAGATGGGGCTCCCGGCTTTGGGCTGGCTTTCGTCATTGGCCTGATTGAGGCTCCGAAGGGTGGTCTCCAGGAGGTCGAATTTTTTAGCCAATGTGGCGAAGGTCTCGCCCGATTGGGGATGGTAAAGGGAATACCGGATGCCAGGGGTCTTGAGAAAAGGGGTGAAATCCTGCAGGGATGACGCGGGGCTCGCGGCAGGGGCCCTCAATCGTTCGGCGAGGCTGGGAGCCCAACGGTCGAAGGTCAGGAGCGCCATGGCGCTCCAGAGTACGACCAAGACGCCGGCGACGGTGAGGTAGACCCGCCGCAGGAAGGGATCCATGGGCCTAATCGCTGACGGGGCCCTTCATGGATTCCAGGAAGGCCTTGTTGGTCTTGGTGCGGCGCATCTTGTCCAGAAGGAATTCCATGGCTTCCACGGGGTTGTTGGGATTGAGGATCTTTCTGAGGACCCAGACTTTGTTCAACTCCTCGTCGCTCATCAGGAGTTCCTCACGGCGGGTCCCGGAACGGGTGATGTCGAAGGCCGGGAAAACACGGCGCTCCGCCAGTTTTCGGTCCAGGATGATCTCCTGGTTGCCGGTGCCCTTGAATTCCTCGAAGATGACCTCGTCCATCCTGCTTCCCGTATCGATCAAGGCGGTGGCCAGGATGGTCAGGCTCCCTCCTTCCTCCAGGTCGCGGGCCGCGCCGAAGAAACGCTTGGGACGCTGCAGGGCGTTGGAGTCCACACCGCCGGAGAGAACTTTCCCCGACGAGGGGACGATGGTGTTATAGGCCCGGCCCAGGCGGGTGATCGAATCCAACAGGATGACCACATCGCGCTTATGCTCGACCAATCGCTTGGCCTTTTCGATGATGATCTCGGCGACGGTCACGTGCCGCTCGGGCGGTTCATCAAAGGTCGAGGAGACCACTTCGCCCTTGACCGACCGTTGCATATCGGTGACCTCTTCCGGACGCTCATCGATCAAAAGGACGATGAGATAGACCTCGGGATGGTTCTTGGCGATGCTGTTGGCGATCTTCTGGAGCAGGATGGTCTTGCCGGTTCGGGGAGGCGCCACGATGAGACCGCGTTGGCCTTTTCCCAGGGGGATCAGAAGATCCATGACACGCATGGACAGCTCGTCCGGGGTCGTTTCCAGGACGATACGCTTGTTGGGATAGATGGGGGTCAGGTTGTCAAAAAGCAACTTGTGCTTGATGGCTTCGGGCGCTTCGAAATTGATCGTATCGACCTTGAGGAGGGCGAAATAACGCTCTCCTTCCTTGGGCGGGCGGACCTGGCCGGTGACCGTATCGCCCGTGCGCAGGTTGAAGCGGCGGATCTGGGATGGAGAGACGTAGATGTCGTCGGGTCCGGGCAAGTAGTTGTAATTGGCGGACCGTAGGAACCCGAATCCATCGGGCAGGATCTCCAGCACCCCTTCCGCGTTGATGACACCGTTCCGCTGGGTCTGGGTCTCCAGGATCTTGAAGATCAGGTCCTGTTTTTTCATCGCGCTGATGTCCTCGAGGTTCAACCCCCGGGCGAGCTCCGTGAGCTCGGCGATGGTCTTTTTCTTGAGATCCGCGATATCCATAAAAGGAAGGTCCTTTCCAAGATCGGCCACCCCGGAGGAGTCAGGCCTTAACGAATGGATTTTTGATCAGAATTAAAACGAAAACCGTATTCCGGCGGGTCAAATGCCCAAAAGTTGTATGGGGGAAATGGGGTGGTTCCGGAAGTAAGACCGTTTTAAGGGGATGACACGGGAAGTCTTGCGAAGATGGGTCATCCTACCATCCACCCCTCCTCTGTCAACTATTTTTTGGCGCCGGCAAGGTCCTAGAGGGGATAGGCCACGATCCGGTTCCGACCCCGGGCTTTGGCGGCATAGAGGGCTTTATCCGCTTTGCTGATGAGGTCCAAGTTGGTTTGAGCGTCCGCTGGAAAGGTCGCCACCCCGATGGAAACGGTCACTTGGGTGGTTTCCTTACCTACCGTGAATGAAAAGGTTTCGATGGACCGGCGTATCTTCTCGGCCAACTCCATGGCTTGCTCCTTGGAGGTCTCAGGGGCCACCAACACCATTTCCTCCCCGCCATAACGGGCTGGAATATGGGTCTTCTCGGTCTGCTCCCTGAGCAGCCGGGCCACCTCCATCAGTACATGGTCACCCGCCACATGCCCGAAATTGTCGTTGTACTTCTTGAAGTGATCGATATCGAGGATGAGCAGGCTCAATTCGGAGTTGTAACGACTGGCCAGGACCAGTTCTTCCTCCAAACGTTGTTTGAAATGACGATGCGAATTGAGCTTGGTGAGCCCGTCCGTGATGGAGAGTTTTTGGACCTTTTCATAGAGAAGGGCTTTTTGCAGCCCGATGGAGATCTGGTTGGAAAAGACCTGGAAATTGGAGAAGCGCTCGTTGTCCAAAAGGTCCCCTTCGGGGGAAAAGGAACAAAGGAACCCGATGACCCGGTCCTGGATCAGGAAGGGCATGAACAGGAAAGATTGGATGGCGAGGTTGGAGAGCTTCCGGTAGGGGTCTTGATCCTCCACATTCGGCACCCAAAGGGGCTTTTTCTGGCGGGCAAAAAGGGCCCCCATGGAATTGGCTTCCGGGTCCAATTCAAAGGACCGGAAGAGCGAATCGTCACATCCCGAAGCGATGCGGATCTCGAATTTCCTGCCGTCGTTGGAAAGCACCGCGATGATGAAATGTGGAAGGTCAAACATCCGTTCGGTGAAATCCTTGGTGAGTTCGATCATCTCCTGAACGTTCAGCGTACTTCCCGCTTCCTTGATGACATCGTAAAGATGTTCGATCTGGCGGAGCTGCTTCTCGATCTGGGTGTTCTGGGCTTTGGTGGAGTCGGAAGACTCCCGGAGGGATTGGTATTCGGCTTCCCGGCCGCTCAATTGCAATTGGATCTTCGAACGGATCTCCTCCACCCGCCGGGCCATGAATTCAGGGACAATGGCCATCGCACCCAGGACCAGCACCTCCGGCACGACCCAACTTTGGGGATAATGCCCGAATTGGAACCGGCCGAGCGCCAACCCCAAACCAAAGGTCACCGCGAACCAGCGGGCGGTGATGGACGAAGTGAATCCCAGGGGCCCGATGAAGAAAAAAGGAAGGCAAAGAAGGAAAGCTCCCGGACTAGGGAGAAGCCCCAGGACCAGGATGAAAACCGCCAACCCGACCCCGGAAGCTTTTTGAAGGAAGCCGTTCATGGGACCTTCCCCTCATTGGCCACCCGGACACGGTTCCGGCCCTCCCCCTTGGCCCGGTAGAGGGCTTGGTCGGCGGTATCGATGAAGCCTTCCACGTCCTTGAACTGGGGGCTCAATTCGGACACCCCGATGCTGACCGTGATATGGGTCACGGTCTGTCCGGCGACGATCTCCTGGGCCTCCACTTTCTGCCGGATTCGCTCCGCCACCGTTTTGGCGCCGTTCCAGGGCGTTTTGAGCAGGAGCACGGAGAATTCCTCGCCGCCATAACGGGCCACCAGGTCCACGGTGCGGACCGTTTCCTTGAGGATCTTGGCGACGGCCTTCAGGACCTTGTCCCCCACCAAATGGCCATAGGTATCGTTATAGCGCTTGAAGTGGTCCACATCGATCATCATGAGGCAAAGCGGGAGTTTGTGTTCCAGGGCCCGGAACACCTCGTCCCGGACCCTTTCTTTGTAATAACGCTGGACATATAGCCCCGTCAGGCCGTCGGTAATGGCCAGTTCGATGGTCTGGCGGTAAAGGGCGACATGCTCCAGGGCGACGATCCCGAGGTCGCAGAAATTGGACAGGAGCCTCGCGTCCTCCTGCCGGAAAGCACCCGGAAAACAGCTTTCCATTCGGATGAGTCCCATGACCTCCTGGCCCTCCATGAAAGGAGCCGCCACCAGGCTTCGCACCTGGGCTTCCGGGGTGTAGTTCTGGAAGCGGAAATCATTGGCCGCATCGGTGATCAAAAGGGGTTTACCCTGGGCAACGACCCAGGCATTGAAGGTCTCTTCCGGGTTGAGCCTCTCCCGGTTCAGCCGGACTTCCATGTCCGTGTCCACGCTATAGCGCACCGAATGCAGGGCTTTCCCCATGGAACTATCGAACAAAAGCAGTGAATAAACCCCCCCGGGCACCATGAAGGTCTTGGAGATCGTCTCGATCAAGAGCACCACCACCTCCTGGGTCTTGAAGGTCATGGCGAGGTTCCGGGCCAGTTCGTTCAGGGCTGTATAGCGCTGGATCTTGATCTGGTTGGCTTGGAGGGCCACCTTCACCTTCTCGTGGGCGATTTGGGTATCGTTGATGCTCAGCTCCAGTTCTTCCGATCTTTTATGGAGGTCAAAGGACCTCATGTCCCTCGCCCGGCTCCAGCGTTGCCACCCCCAGGCGTTGATGCACAAGGCCGCGATGAAGGTCAGGAAGAACCAGGCGGGCATGTTGGAGGTGGCCAAGGACAGCAAGCAAAGGGTCCCGATAATGCCCCCCATCGTATAGGTCACCCAAGGACCCAGGAGCATGGCGGAAAAGATCAGCGGCAAGAAATACAGCCATATGGGAGAAATGGGCTCCCAATTACGCAGGGCCGCCAAATAATTGACCCCAATGGCGGCCACGAAAAGGACGCCAACGAAGGCCCAACGTTTGGAGGCTTTCCAATTCTCGAAAAGGACTAGGATGTCCATAGGATCAAAACACCTTTTTCTTCATCCCTTGGGGGCCATCCTTGATGGATGACAACCAAAGGTCGACCTTTTTCCTTAGCTCCGCCGGGCTCCGGTCGTTCCTCAGGACCCAATCGGCCTTCCGGTCCTTCCGCGATTGGGACCATTGGGTCCCTTCCCGCCTGCGGACCTCGGATCGGTCCCAACCACGGGCTCTCAACCTTTTTCGCCTCAAGGCCGATGGGGCCGAGACCGAAAGACAACCGTCAAAATATTTGTAAAAACCCCTTTCGAACAACAGGGGAACCTCCACCACCACCAGTCCCGCCTTGGCACGCCTTTGGGCCAGGACCCACTGGGCGACCTTTCGGCGGATCATCGGGTGGATCATTCGGTTCAAAAGCACACGCTTTCGGGGATCCTTGAATACGAGTTCCCCAAGTTTGCCCCGGTCCGCATGGCCCCGGACATCCAATATCTCTTTCCCCAAACGGCGGGAAAGTCTTCCACTGAACCCTTTATCCCGCAATAGTTCATGCCCCAAATGGTCGGTTTGAAGGGTCGGGACCCCTTTTCGGGCCAGGAACCGGAGGGCTAGGCTCTTCCCTGCCCCGGGGCCACCGGTCAACCCAATCTTCCAGGGCCTTTTATGGCTTGTCATGGGATCCCCGCTGGTCGGCTTTATGGGTGGGTTTGGCTCCAGAATGCATCGAAGGTGTTCCTCATAAGGAGCGCGATGGTCATGGGGCCGACGCCACCAGGCACCGGCGTAATGGCGGAAGCTGTTGGAGAAACCGCCTCAAAATCCACATCGCCGCAGAGTTTCCCATCCGGAAGCCGGTTGATCCCCACATCCACGACCACCGCCCCATCCCGCACCATATCCGCTGTGACGTAGCGGGGCTTGCCGATGGCCGCCACCACCAATTCCGCCTCCCGGACGACGGAAGCGATGTCCCGGGTCTTGCTATGGCAGACGGTCACGGTCGCGTTGGCCTCCACCAAAAGTTGGGCCATCGGCTTTCCGACCATGATGCTACGGCCGATCACGACCGCTCTTTTTCCCGACACGGGTATTTTGTAATGTTCCAGCATGGCCATAACGCCCGCCGGAGTGCAGGACCGAAGGCCGGGCAGGCCCGCCACTAACCGCCCCAGGCTCATCGGATGCATCCCATCCACATCCTTGGCCGGATCGATGGTTTCAATGACCCTTTGGGCGCTCAAATGGCCCGGCAAGGGAAGCTGGACGAGGATCCCGTGGACTTGGGCCTTCTGGTTCAAGGTCCGGACCAGGTCCAGAAGCTGGTCCTGGGTGGTCTCTTTGGGCAAGCGATGTTCTTCAGAGTAGAACCCAAGGTTCTCGCAGGCTTTCTTTTTGCGCCCGACGTAAACCTGAGATGCGGGGTCATCCCCGACCAAAACAACGGCAAGCCCTGGCTTACCAGCCCCGGCCGGAAGGGCGGCAAGGCGCCGGGCGACCTGTTCTTGGACCGCCTTCGAAGCGGCATTCCCATCCAACAACAAGGGCATAAACCCTCCAACTCCTGGAATTTTCCGGAACAATCTATCACTTTTTACCAAGGGTTTTTGCCAAAGTTTCAGGAAATTACGGCCCAGAAGGAAAGCGGAACCGGTTCAATCTTGATCCAAGAAAAATAATGACTAGTTCAAGGTGAAACCGGACAAAGGAGAAAGATTCCTCGGGCCCCGTTATCAGCTCTTGAGCCCTAGGGCATGGGACCGGTAATGCTCCCACAAACGGGAACTGATACTGCGCGATCCCCGTAAGACTTTCCCCGATAAGTGGGTCGCTTGGAGCACACCGATACCGGAGCCGACCAAGAAAAGCTCCCCGCCCTTCAGGACGTCCTGGGGCCGCCAACGCCGTGGGCGGACCGGGATGCCCAAGGACCTGGCAAAACGAAGGATCTTGGTGCGAGTGACACTTTCAAGGCCACCCGTGGTCTGGAGGGGTGGATGAAGGACGCCATTCTTGGCCCAAAGGGGTGAGGAACTTCCTCCATCCACTACGTATCCATCACGATCCAGCCGCAGCATTTCCGTCCAGGTGGGATGATGGCGAAAATCCTCCCGGATCATCATGTAAAAGATCCATTTGAATTGTCCCGGATAGACCTCGGGCCCAGGTACCCTCCAACGGCCGACCCCGATCCGTCCTCGAAGGGGCCGGGGATCCGTGAGGGAGTGGCGCAAAGGGCGGGCCATCGCAAAGAACAGGGGTGGTTTTTTCGAAAAATCCCTCGGAGCTGCGGGCGGCTCCAGCTCTTGGACCAGGCCTACCCGTAACATGTAATCTTTTCCCTTCGAGCGATAGGTTCTTATCGCCTGATCGACCTTAGGTAACGCCAACCGGGACCAGCCTAAAAAACGGCAGCCACGGTCCAATCGGCCCATATGTTCCTTCAAGAACAAGGCTTTACCGCCATAGACCGGGATGGCTTCCAACAGCGATTCTCCATAGAGGACCGCCGAATTAAGCGGGGATAAATGGGCCTGGGCCAAGGGGACCCAGCGCCCGTTCATGAAGATCCTTTCCTTCACGGCCCCACCTCCCAATCCGCTCCCAAAGCCTTGGCCAAGGCCTGGACCTTATAAAGGGTTTCCTGGTATTCCCGGCCTGGATCCGAGTCGGCCACGACCCCGGCTCCCGCCAGGAACTCCAATGTCCCATCCTCAAAAAGGGTGAAGGTTCGGATCAGGATGTTCAGGTCGAAAATGGGACCCGGCCCGAAATAACCGAGGCTTCCGGTGTAATACCCTCGGGGGCGTCCTTCCAATTCACGGATGATCTCCATGCATCGCACCTTCGGGCAACCGGTGATGGTCCCTCCCGGGAAAAGGGAATGGAGCACCTGGGAAAAGGTCACTTCTTCTTTTTTTTGCGCCCGGACGGTGGAGACCAAATGCTGCACCTTGGAATAGGCTTCCACTTCGGAAAAACGGTTCACTTCCACCGTCCCGAACCTGGACACCCGGCCCAGATCGTTCCGGGCGAGGTCCACTAGCATCAGATGCTCGGCCCTTTCCTTCGGGTTCGTCCGTAGCTCTTCCCGCAACTGAAGGTCCCGTACCTCATCCAGGTCCCGTGGCCGGGTCCCCGCGATGGGCTTTGTTTCCAAAAGATCGCCACGCCCCAAGATCAAACGTTCCGGAGAGGAAGAAACGATGGTGCATCCCCTTCCCTTGAAGATCCCCATGAAAGGACCCGGGTTCAGTTCCCGGATCAATCGGTAAAGACCGGAAGGTTGTCCTTCCCAACAGGCTTCGAAAGGGTGGGCAAGGTTGGCCTGATAGATATCCCCTTGGGCGATGTAGACCTGGGCCTTCCGGACCATCCCTTCATATTTTTCCCGTTCGATCCCGGCGCGAAGACCCCATGAACGGAAAGTCTCTGGAGCGGACCCACGCTCCACAACCTCAAAGGGCCCGTCCCCCATCAGGAAATATTCCCGGGTCAACCGGTCAATGGCGATGACCCGAGCGGGTTTGAAAAAGTGGGCCGTGGGTGGCCCGGGATCTTTTTCGGTGTCAGGCTGGCCCCATTCATAGCCCCACACTCCGAACCAAGCTTCGCGCAAACACCAGGGAAATGGCAGGTACGAATCGGAACTGGGCGCCTGGGAGTTCATCCAATCTTCAAGAGAACCGCCCAAGGGGCCGCGTTCGCCGTTCTTCCAATACCAAAGCGCACCTTGGCTTTCCAGGACCTCTTCGGATGGAAACCCCGCCAGGATGGACCAACGGGCCGCCTCATTGGGTGGACCCCCGCTTTCCAGCAACGCAGCCAATCCTTCCCCGCACCACTTCTCCCAAAGCCCAACGAGGTCCAAGGAGCGCTCGAGGACACCGGACTTTTGGAAATAACGATCATTGGAAAGGGATGAGAAGCTCATGGATGGGGAAAGTTTAACCCAGCAGGGGGACGAAGACGAGAGGAGGACGGTTCAGGTTTTGGAAGTCATCAAGACCAGGGATTCAACGGCTTTCTGGATCTCGCCCAGATCAATGGGCTTCAAGATGACGGTCAGGGGGCCCAAACGCATGGCCTCGTTCAACAGTTCACTGTCCGGATAGGCGGTGACGAAGGCCACCACGGCCTTGGGTTGGGTCTTGCGGAGTTCCTTGAAGGTCTCCACCCCGTTCATCCCGGGCATCTTCAGATCAAGGAACACGAAATCGTATTGGGCGTTGGCGGCCAGTTGGACGGCCTCGGCACCGGACCTAGCGGTATCGACCTGGAACTTTTTCCTATCCAACGCCCTTTGATAAAGCTCACAGATCGCGGGCTCGTCATCCACCACCAAGACCTTTTTGGCGGCCTTCGTCCCCTTCTCGAGCCATCGGTCGATGAGCTCTTTCTTGAAACGCCATTCGCTTCCCACTTTGAAAGAGGGAAGGTCGCCCTGTTGGGCCAACTTGTAAATGGTAGTCGTCGTGATCTTGAGGTAGGCCGATAGTTCCTGGGCCGTCATGATCTCGTTCATAGGTCCGCTCACGTCCCTTCGGGTATGGGGAGATTATATCCCATCCCTCGGTCCATGGATGAAAGGCTGGATTTATCCAAATCTTTATTTAAATAGGGGTCTTAACAAAGTTCCGGAAGTTGCCTGGTAAATGGTTGCCTGACCGATCGCCTTCCTGATCACCCGATCAGGATGAAGATGGCCCTCAGGAAGGCTTTTCGACCGTTTCAACGGAGCTTTTATCGAATTCGACCTTGGTATTATCGCTTATCTTCAAGACAAGGATGTTTTCCTTGATGTCGGCCACGGTCCCGTAGATCCCGCCCCGGGTCAACACCCGGTCCCCCCGCTGGATGGCTCCCAGCATTTCTTCCCTCTTCTTCTTTTCCTTGCCCTGCGGATAGATGAAAAAGAAATAGTAGAGAGCCATGATGGGTAGGATGGTCGTCACGAAAAGGCTCATGAAGGCCCCCCCGGCCGTGCCGGGAGCGGCTTGGGTGGCGGTCTGTGCGAATGCGGTGTCGAGCATGGGTCACCTCAAAAAGAAAGATGAAATTCAGTTGGACGCATTATGCACAAAGCGTCCAGCCCTTCAAGTGCAGCTCATCTTTCGTCCAAGGCCCCATAACGGACCTTATGGATCTTTCCTTGTTTCGTGACCAGGAACTCGAGCTTGTCCCCAAAAGCCAAAAGGTCCTGGCTATGTTGATAGCGGATCGTTTTGAACCCATCCGTCTCCCCCACCCCTTCGTACTTGAAATAGAGACCCTGGTAAGCATTCCGCAGATCCCCCACTTCCGAGTCCAATGTGATCCCCTCGGGCGTCATGATCCTGAAATCGCCCGGCTTTTCGGGCGGTATCATCTCGAATATCCCCCGGTCTCGGGACTCATACCGGAGCAAGGCCGCGTTGTGGACTGTGTAACGATAGCGCGGAGTCCCGTTGGCCAACCTCTGGTCCAAGTGCTTCGCGACCTTTACCTTTGCCTCTTCAATATCATAAAAATCATGGAGACTGTAACGGACCCCCATGTACCAGAATTCAGCATTGACAAAATCGATCACGAGAAGGTCTTCCTCCGCCTTATGGGCCAATGACAGGTCGCGGGCCTTATTGGAAACATCTTGTTGATAACCTTTAACTTCTTTTTCCGTAGGATCCTTTGGTTTCTCCCCACTCGGCGTCGAAGTGGGCACCGTCGCAGAGGGAGTCGAGGCTTGTAACTTCGCCTTTTCCAATTCCATCTTCAATTTCTCATTCTCGAGTTTCAGGCGCTCGATATCCAATTTCTCTTTCTCGAGTTCCAAGGAAGTCGGGGCAGCCATGGAGATCGGGGTTTGGGCATAAAGGACGGTCGAAAAACAGAGGGACGAAAAAAGAAAAAAAAGGATCGGCCTCGACATTTTGCGCATGATCACATCCTTTGGCTTTACGGAATAAAAAAAAACCCCGTCCCGCTTACGCGGGACGGGGTATTCAACCAACTACTTAGAACTTGTACTTCAAGTCCGCAGTGGCAACCTGGAACATCGCGCCCACGTTGTTGTTGTTCTCGTTGTAATCTGAACCGAAGAAGATGCCATTACCCGGCTGGATATTGGCCAAGCTATTCTCCAAGGAATTCACATCGATCGAAGCATCCAACGTGAAGTTCTCGACCGCAACCGAGAAGCCCATGCTGAAGACCACCGGATCGTTGGTTGGATCATACCAAGTAGCATTTGCCGTGTTGTTCGAAACATAATCACGGGCGAAAATGAGCTTGGCAATACCAGTCCGAAGGGTCAACCAGCTATTCATCTGGGATTCCACCATGGCGTTCCAGATAGCGTAGTACTGATCAGCCGTGAAGGATCCAAAAGAATCGAAATTCGGGTCCTTTTGGTCCGCGCCATAGTAGTCGAAGGTAAGGCCGGTCGAAACCGTACCCTTGCCGCCATTGACCTTATGGGCACAGGAAGCACCGAACATTAAACCCCAGCCCGACCAGCTGAATGGATCTCCCGCGATGTCTGTCAGGTTTTCGCTATCAATCCTAGTGTCAATAAAGGGACGGATCGAATTGTCGGAGGACAAATCCGCAGAACCCATGGCGCCAATCAGGATAGAGCTAATCCCATTATCCTTCAGGCTCCCATTGTTGAAAGAGGCGTTCTGCATTTGATATTCGGCGTGGACGTTCAATTGGTTAAAGGGAGCCACGTCGGTAAAACCCAGCCCAACGGCCAAGGAATAATCCTGGCTGTCATAGGTGCTGGGGAACCCACCTTGGTTATCCAAGCCATCACCATAAGTGAAGTGAATGCCCAAGTCGGCGGTGCTTCCCAATGAATCGGCCCAGAACAAGTCGAGGTTACGTTGATTGTTATGCAAGCCATAAACAAACCAATCGTTCCCGACATTGGCCCAGGTTTCTCCGCTCAACGGTTGGAGGCCATAAGGATGGTTGGCTAAATTAGCCCAAGCCGAATACATCCGGTGAGGACGATTGACATAAACGCCGATGACACCCAATCCGGCGGCCTTCTCATCCACAATCGCGCCACCCCACTCGTTGGTGCCCCCGCCCCAGCCGTTGTAATCGTCGGCCAAGCGGAAATCGACAGTATTCTTGTAGTCGATCACCTTGTTGGGATACAACCAAATCAGGTCGATATCCTCAACTTGACGAACATCGGCCGCCATACCGTCCAAACGGGCGCTCGCGGAAGCCTTCACCGCAACGCCGAGGGCCATGAAACCGGCCAACAGCATCAAAAGTCCTTTCTTCATGCTTCTCTCTCCTTAAAGCTTTTATTAGGTTGCACTCCTCAGGGAAGAGTGCCACACCCGAAACCCCGGCCAATAACTCCGGGGCACTGCTCCAGGGCCTTGCCAACAGCCCCAACGACCGAAGAACAATACGAGCGTGGGCCGCTTCCCAAAAAAGCGCCACCCTCGATAGGCTCCTCGACAAACAAACGGTCGTGTTCACGGTTCCGCTTGAGTCGAAGCGCGTGAAATTTCCACGCGAATCCCCTTACTCCCTAAAAACAAAGGAAAAAAGGGACCCCCAAACAACCGGGCCAAATATAAGGGGGTGTTTTTGGCCTGTCAAGCACCAAAATCCAACAAAAAGGCCCTAAACCGCTAGATATTGTGGTGCTTATGTTCAAAAAGGCCCCAAAATGGGGGTCTGATACAGCTCCATTAACGGAGCTTTCTTTCGAAAAGGAAAAGGGTAAACCCTTTTCCTTTTACTCGACCGTAACACTCTTTGCCAAATTGCGGGGTTGGTCGATCTCTCGGCCTTTCTTTTTAGCGATCTCATAGGCCAAGAGTTGGAGGGGAACGACCGACAGGAGCGGGGAAAGGTCCTCGGCCACCGCAGGGATCTCAACCACCGCATCCGCCTTTCGGGCCGCAATTCCATCCCCCTTTTCAACAAGAGCGATCAATTGACCGGAGCGGGCCTTTACCTCCTCCATGTTATTCAGCATTTTCTCGTAAACCCGGGAGGAGCGCAGGGCAATGGCCACCACCGGCATGGCCTTGTCGATCAAAGCGATGGGTCCATGTTTCATTTCCCCGCCTGGGTAACCTTCGGCATGGATGTAGGAGATCTCTTTCAATTTCAGGGCGCCTTCCAGGGCAATGGGGTATTGGATGCCCCTTCCGATATAAAGAAAATTAAAGTGCCCCGCGAACCTTTGGGCCACCTTTTCGATGGCCTTCCGTTGTTTCAACATCCCCCGCATGACCCGCGGAATATGGGAAAGAGCCAGGGCCTTCGCCTTGATCCGCCCTAAAGACAGGCTTTTACGTTCCTTGGCCAAATGCAAGGCTAGGAGCCAAAGGGCCCCTAACTGGGTGGTAAAGGCCTTCGTAGAGGCCACGCCGATCTCAGGGCCTGCCCGGGTTAAAAGCACCCCATCGGCCTCCCGCGTGGCGGAACTGCCCATGACATTACAAATGACGGCGATCCGCGCTCCCCTCGCTTTGGCTTCCCGCAAGGCCACTAAAGTATCGACCGTTTCCCCGCTTTGAGAGATGACGACGACCAGGGTATCGGGCCCGATCACGGGATCCCGGTAACGGAACTCTGAGGCGTTATCGACCTCCGCCGGGATGCGGAGATGCTTTTCCAGCAGGAACTTCCCCACCAAAGCGGCGTAATAGGAAGTCCCCATCGCCAAAAGAGTGATCTTTTTGAATCTTTTCAGGAACGGCGAGGCCCAAAAGGCCCCCTCCAACAGGATCTGGCCCGTACGCGGATCCAACCGGGAAGTGAATGTGTCCTCCAACGCCCGGGGTTGTTCCATGATCTCTTTCAGCATGAAATGGGGATATCCACCCTTTTCGGCCTGCTCGGCGGACCATTCGATCTCAGAGACCGTTTTGGTGACGGCCTGTCCGTTCCCTACTTTAAGGAATCGGGGCCCCTCCGGCCGGATGACCGCCATTTCGTCATCGTCCAAATAAGAAACCCGCCGGGTATGGGCCAGCAAGGCGGGGACATCCGAGGCCAAAAGGGTCTCTCCATTGCCCCATCCCACCACCAGGCCCCCTCCTCCCGAGCGGGCACCGATCAGGGTCTCGGGTTCCCCCTGATAAACAGCCACGACCGAATAGGTTCCCTCGATGAGGGAAAGGGCCCGACGGACCGCCTCCACCCAGGGATATCTCTTCAGTTGGTCCTCGATCAGATGGGCTAAAACCTCGGAATCGGTCTGCGACCGGAAACGGTGTCCCTTGGCCCGTAGCTTTGTTTTAAGGGCCTGATAATTCTCGATGATGCCATTGTGGACCACCGCCACCCGGTTATGGCAGTCGGTATGGGGATGGGCATTGGAATCGGTCGGATGGCCGTGAGTGGCCCACCGGGTATGGCCGATACCGGCCTTGGGCCCTTGGCGCTTGGCCGCAGGAAGGGCTTGAAAGGCCTTGATCAGGTTCTGGATCTTCCCGGCTTTTTTAACGGTCCGCAGGGGACTTCCAGGGACCATCAACGCCAAACCCGCCGAGTCATATCCCCGGTATTCGAGCTTGGCCAGACCGTTCAGGAGGATATTCCCGGCCGGTTTAGTCCCCGTGTAGCCGACGATACCGCACATGAACCGCCCCCTTGTTTCTTTCCCGAAAAGGCCCGGCATCTTAACACGGCAAAATCCGGACGAACAATGCGCTCAGGCCAATGCCTGAGAAAGCTCCATCATTCTTTCCAATGACAAAGTTTCCCCCCGGACCTGGGGGTCGATCCCGGTCCTTTGGAGGGCTTCTTGGACCTTGTCCGGCGTTTTTCCCAAGGACTTCAAAGAATTGGAAAGCATTTTTCGGCGGCTCTGAAAAATGGCCCTCACCAATCGAAAAAGTTCCGCTTCCGCCTTCCCTTCCAACGGAAGGGTTTCCCGCATCCTTAACTCCACGAAGGCCGAATCGACCTTTGGTTTTGGACGGAAGCACCGGGCCGGCACAGCCACTTTCTGGGAAGGTTCCGAGTAGTATTGAGCGCAAAGGGTGAGCGCCCCATAGGCCTTGGTCCCAGGGCCGGCGGTCAAACGTTCGGCCACCTCTTTTTGCACCATGAGATAGACCGACCGGAGTCGGGAATGATATTGGGTCAAAAGCCGGGTGATAAGGGGAGAAGTCAGGTAGTAAGGGATGTTCCCCGCCAAGGTGATCTTGGCCGGTGGCGGGGGCGCTAGGGGAGCCAAGTCGTACTCGAGGATGTCCCCTTTTTGGAGCGCGATCCCAGGCCGGCCCCCGAAGCGTTTTTCGAGCACGGCGAAAAGCTTATGGTCGATCTCGATGACCGTGAGGGGGCGTTCCTTCTTTAGCAACCGTTCCGTCAGGGCCCCATATCCCCCGCCCACCTCCACCAAAACATCGCCCGGGGGACATTGGATGACCCCCTCGATCTGGTCGAGGATCCGGGTATCGGTCAGGAAGTTCTGTCCCGCGGACTTTCGGGGACGATAGGCATATTCACGAAAAAGACCGGCCAAGGGATCCATCGGCGCATTATAGCGGGCCGTTTTGATCGGGTCTTAAAACAAAAAAGCCCGGCCCCTTTCGGGAACCGGGCTTTCAGCCTGGCGATCAATAGAATTCGATGTCGTCCACGCTCAGATCAATATCGACCTCAACGTTATTCCCGCCGGACGTGCTTGCGAATTGGAAATTGGTAACGTTCTGTAGTCCAGTGGGATAGTTCCCCAAATTACCTGTGGTTCCCCAGCCGCCGCAGGAAGCGCCTCCTCCCGGCGGCGCCGGAGGACTACCATAAGTATATCCGCCAGCCACATTGCACCAGTTAATTGAAGTAAAAGGCGCTGTTACTAAAGTCCATCCCATCCCCCTATAAGAAGTCAGATCCACCCCCGGATGATCATAGCAATGAGCGGAGCAATTACCGCCATCTCCTGCCGCCGAGGTCTCCTGGATCATTACGTAGAAATAACTGGAGAGAGGCCCGCCGGAAGTGGGCGTACCATTGTTGTTGTTGAGGTAGAACTTGATGCCGGTAAAGCCGGATACGTCGAACAGGGGCCCTCCGGCGTTCAGCACATCGGTCATCACGTAGGAATGATAACTTCCCGGGCCATTGGTGATGCTGATATGACCGAAATTACGAGCCCGGAAGGTGGAAACATAACCACCACACTGGATGATGTTTGCCACCGTCGGGATGATGTAACCGCCATCCCCGATAAAGTAGTTGTTCCATCCTTGCGTTCCCGTGGGCAATCCCGTCAACGACGGATTGTTCAACACGCTACCAGCAGGCAGGGTATCGACCCGAGTATTTGGCTCGGGCCCCGGTGCCGTCGCAGTGGTCAGCCGGACATTATCGATCCAGACCCCCATATTGGTGGCCGTCGGGAATTGGAAATAGACGCCAAAGATCTGGGCCGGTTTGAAAGCGGCTTGAGGAACTCCCCAACCCGCCTGGGCCAACTGGTTCCAGAAAACGGTGACCGGGGTCCAGGCGGTCGTCATGCAAACCTTGGTACTGTGGTAGTCACTGCAGGAAGAACAAACCCCACCCGCCATATCCGTATCCACATCTGAAACGGCCACCGTTAAAAGACTTCCGCTTCCCACGTCCATCTTCACATCGAAGACGATCCCGGTGTAGGCCGAGAGGTCGGCTGCCGCCGCAGGGTTCATCAAAGTGAATCCGAAATTCGCATACTGGGTCACCGCCCCGCATGTCACGTGAGCGGCATAGGACGAGCCGTTCCCCGGCGCGGAAGAATCCACCCAACTGGCGGCTGCGGGATAAATATTCGACCCCGCTGTTCCATCACTATTGGCGTTCCAAAAACCGTTGAAGGCGCCGGAACCCGGCGAAATCTGCCCATCCCCATCCTCGAAATCGTCGATCAGGTTCGGGTCCGGCGTGTTAGTCGCCGTGTTCGTCGGCGTGCTGGTCGCAGTGCTGGTGGCGGTATTGGTGGGCGTTTGGGTGGGTGTAAAGGTGTCTGTTGGAGTACCCGTCGCGGTCGATGTTGCGGTGTTGGTCCCGGTATTGGTGGGCGTCGAGGTGTTGCCGCCCGGGGTATCGGTCGGGCTAAAGGTTGGGGTGAATGTAAAGGTGAAGGTATTGGTGGTCGTGAATGTGAAAGTGGAGGTATTGGTCGGAACATTGGTGAAGGTGAACGTGGGCGTGTTGGTCACCGTAAAGGTCGAGGTACCCGTATTGGTCGGGGTTCCCGTCGGAGTGGATTGCGTGAAACTGGGGGAGACCGGGACCGAGATATCGCGGGTACAACTGAAGGACAATCCCAAAAAAGCCACCAAAGCCGCCACCTGGAACTTCCATTTGGAACTGTATTTCACTGGACCCCTCCGCATTGGTTTTCCCGTTCTGGAAAGAACGTTATCACCCGGGGTCAATTCTCATAACAATCCATTGTCTTTTTGATATAAGTCATTTTTGCGGTTAAAAAAGGGGTTTCCGCTGCCTTGGGCGTCGGCCGCTTTTTTAGGTTGTTTTGAGGGATTGGACTTTGGGGGCCTCAACACGGCAACTGCGGGACTATCGGTTTAATGGAGCCTTTTATTCGCCAGCATTTCCGCCATATGGATGGCCGCCACCATGCTTTCGGGCTTGGCCACCCCCTTCCCAGCGATATCAAAGGCCGTCCCGTGGTCCGGTGAGGTCCGGATAAAGGGTAGCCCCAGGGTCAAATTGACCCCCTCGTCGAAGGCCGCCAGCTTCAGCGGGATCAGGCCCTGGTCGTGGTACATGCAGAGGATGGCGTCATAGGGCTTCTTGGACGCCCAATAGAACAAGGTGTCAGGTGGATGGGGGCCCGAGACCTGCCACCCCATTTTTTGCGCCTTTTGGACGATCGGGGCCAACACCTTGATCTCTTCCTTCCCGAACGCTCCGCCTTCTCCCGCGTGGGGATTCACTCCCGCCACCGCGATACGGGGGCCCTTGATCCCGAACCACTTCCGTAAGGTCCTATGGGTCAGCTCCAATTTTTCCCAAACCAAGCTCGGCTTGATGAAGGAGAACGCCTTGGACAAAGGTTCGTGAATGGACTGCAGGACGATACGGAAAGGTCCACCCACCATCATCATGGCGTAATCCTGGGTGCCCGAAAGCTTGGCCAATAATTCCGTGTGGCCGGGATAAGGACAACCCGCCTTATGGATGGCTTCCTTATGGATGGGCGCCGTGACCAAGGCATCCACTTCCCCCTCCAAGGCCAGCCGCGCCCCCTCGCAAATATAACGGACCGCTGCGGCACCCTGGGGAGCGGTGACCTTTCCCCACCGGACCTTCTTGACGCCACCCAGGTCGAGGACCGCGATCCCTTTTTTCAGGTCCCGGCCCAGTTCGGCGTCGTTGACCCAGATCAACGATTTTTTGAAATGGAATTTCTTGGCGAGCGTCTTCCAGAGTTTGAAATCGCCTAACAGAAGGAACTGGGCCCTGGAAGATCCGGTCATCTTCGAAAGGGCCTTGAGGGTCACTTCCCCTCCGATCCCACCCGGATCGCCCATGGTGATCCCGATCAATGGTCTTTTCGTGGAAGCCATGAAGTCCCCCGGTTCAGAGCGCTTTCGCGGCCAAGGCCGCCAAGGGCGAACGTTCGCTCTTGGAGAGGGTGATGTGCCCGAACATCTCGTTGCCTTTGAAGCGTTCGGCCAGGTAGACCATGCCGTTGGAGGAAGCGTCCAGGTAGGGGTTGTCGATCTGGTAGGGATCGCCGGTCAGCACGATCTTGGTGCCCACCCCGGCGCGGGACACGATGGTCTTGATCTCATGGGGGGTCAGGTTCTGGGCCTCGTCCACGATCATGAATTGCTTGGGGATGGAACGGCCCCGGATATAGGTCAGGGCCTCCATTTCCAATTTATGGGAATCCAGCAAGTATTGGACCTTGTCGTCCACCTCCTCCGCATCGCTTTGCAGGTGCCCTTTGTCCAGGATGAATTCCAGGTTGTCGAAAATGGGTTGCATCCAGTTCATCAGCTTTTCGTCCTTGGTCCCGGGAAGATAACCGATGTCCTTGCCCATGGGGACGATGGGCCGGGATACCAGGACCCGTCGGTATTTCTTCTCGTCCAAGGTCTTCAAGAGCCCCGTGGCCAGGGCCAAAAGGGTCTTGCCCGTCCCGGCGGATCCCACCAGGGTCACCATGCAAATCCGGTCGTTCAAGAGAAGGTTCAAGGCGAAGAGTTGCTCCCGGTTCAGGTGCCGGATGCCCCAAGCTTCCGGTTCCTTGAACCAAAGGGCTTGGGCGTCCTTATTGGCCTCCCGGTAGATCCCCAAGGCCGTCTTGGATTCGTGGATGTCGCTTTTGAGCACGAGGAACTCGTTCTCGTAAAGGGGCCTTTCGTCGAAATCCTTGAGGGAAATGGATCCCTTTTTATAGAACTCGTCGATCTGGGCATCCTTCACCGTGACCTGGGCCCAGCCGGGATAGAGCTCGTCGATATTGACCTTATTGGTCTCGAAATCCTCCGACACAACGCCCAAGGCGTCGGCCTTGATGCGCAGGTTGATGTCCTTGGTGATGAACTTGACGTTCTCGCCCTTTTCCTTGAGGTCCAGGGCGATCCCAATGATGTTGTTGTCGATCTTGATATGGGCCAAAGAGGCCGGCAGGTGGGTCGTGGGGGAACTGATGTCGACCTTCAGGATGCCCCCGCTCGCCAGGGGGATCCCCTCCTGCAGGTTCCCCTTGGCGCGGAGGTTGTCCAGCATCCGGGCCACTTCCCGGGCGTTCCGGCCCCGTTCGTCCTCGTATTTTTTGAAGGTGTCCAGTTCCTCCAGGACCCCCAGGGGGATCACCACCGTATTGTCCTCGAAGGATTCCAGCGAATGGGGGTTGTGGATGAGGACGTTGGTATCCAGGACGAAGGTCTTCTTCATGGCTTAGCCTCCGGTGGGACGAAATACGGCTTCAGGAAATGGAAAAGGGTCGAACCGAAACGATGGGACCAACTCAGAGACCCGGAAAACACGGCGGAAAGCGGAAGCGCCTGCGGCCACACGAAGGTGAAGAGGAGCATTAAGACAATCATATTTCCCGTAAAAATGAAAATCAAGGAGAAGGCCACCCCACCCTCATCCAGGTCGGGTTGGTGATGGGACAAGGACCAAACCGTCAGCGCCAAATGGAACGCATAGGTGAAGCCGACCAGGAAAAGAAGATAGACCTTGAAGCGGTCCGCCGCGATCGCATAGACCATCAATGTCACGGCGGTGTAAAAAGGGAAGATATAAGGCGCCAAACTGACGAAAAGATGGGAGCGGTTCGTGACCGTCGTCCCGCCGCTCGTCGAGGCTTGGATGGAAGTGACCTTGCCGCCCAGGGCCATGGCGGCCAACGCGTGTGTCAATTCGTGGGCCATGACATGGGTCAGGATGGGTTTGGAAAGAAGGAAATGGACGGCGAAATAGGCGGCGAACCCGCCGAGAAAGACCCAGGTCGGGGTTTCGCCCCAAGGGACCTGCGGCAAGGCGGATCCCACCACGCAGACGGCCACGGCGGAAAGCCACAACATCAGGCACCCGGAAAAAAACTTGAGGATGATCCCGAACAAGAATTTTCTGACCTTGGCCAAAAGCGTCCCTTGTGCCTTTATTCTTCCCCGGGGCCGGCGGCCGATCCCGGATCCCCGGCCTCTTCCCATTTGATCTCGGTGGCGATCCGATAGACCACTTCCCGGGGCAGGTCCCGGAGTTTAGCGACCGACTTGACCGCCTCGGTCTTGGACAACCCCTGATCCTTCATCATCCGCACCAATTGATCGGCGATGGAGACCCCCGCCCATTTTTCCGGCATGGAGCGATCGAAGGGCTCGGCCCCCTCCACCATGACCACGAACTCTCCCTTGGGCTCCACCGCTTTGAAATGCTTCCAAAGCTCCTGAAGGTTCCCACGCACGAATTCCTCATGGAGTTTGGTCAGCTCCCGGCCCACCACCCCTGACCGGTTCCCGAAAACGTTCATCATATCCTTGAGGCTGGCGCGCAAGCGGTGGGGCGATTCATAGAAGACCAGCGTCTGTTCGAAGGATTTCATTTGGTGCAGGGCCTTTTGCCGGTCCGAGGCCTTGGCGGGCAGGAACCCCGCGAAGGTGAAGGGGCTCGCGGGAAAACCCGAGGCCGGAAGGGCTGCGATCAAGGCCGAAGGCCCCGGCACCGGGACCACCGCGAATCCTTTCTCCACCACCGCTTTGACCACCTGGGACCCGGGATCCGAGATGCCCGGCATCCCGGCATCGGTGATCAAGGCGACCGCCCCTCCTCCACCCAGCACGTCCAGGATCTCCGAGGTACGTTTGACCTCATTGTGTTCGAAGCAGGAAATGAGCTTGGCCGGTTGGATGCCGAAATGGGTCAGGAGCTTGAGGCTGTTGCGGGTGTCCTCCGCGGCCACCAGTTGGACCTCCCGGAGGACCTTCAGGGCCCGGAAGGTCATATCCTCCAGGTTCCCGATGGGAGTGGCGACCAGGTAAAGGGTGGCGGGTTTAATGGCGTTCTTTTCGGACATTCATACTTTCCTGGATCGCACCGCGAAGAGCCGAAGGCGCGAATATCCCATATTCTACGCTTTTTTGGTTTTCCTTCGCTTCTTCGCGGCCAATGGTCCCCGTTTGACCTCCCCGGTCTCCAAAACGGGTTTTCTTATCCTTTCCACCATCCACCAAACACCCCAACCACAGAGGACCCCGAGGACATAACCCGAAAGGACGTCCGAAGGGTAATGGAGGCCTAAATAGACCCGAGACAGACCGACCAAAAGGGCGATGAGGAGGAAGAGGGGCCGCCGGGCGGGAAAGGCCATCGACAAAAGGAACATGGAAGAACCCATGTTCGCCGCGTGGCTGGAGGGAAAGGAGAAAGCCCCGCTCTTCCCCAAGGGGGTCAGCACACCGTCCAGGGCGTTGCAGGGCCGGACCCGTTCGACCAGGCCCTTGATCGCATGGCTGGCCGTCTGGTCGGAGATCAGGACGGCGGCGAAAAGGCTCAAGACCAGCCAGCGCCCCTGGGACCCTCCCTTCCAAAGCCAATAAAAGACCGGGACCACAATGAGAGCCAACATGAGGGGATGACGGTAGTCCGTGATATAGGAAAAAAAAGAATCCAGGAAGGGGCAGGACCAGCCCCGGTTGATCCAACGGAAGACCGCCACGTCCGCCGAATAGAGGAGGTCCTCCAAGGGTCAGGAAGCCTGGACCGGGATAGGGTCCATTTCGGGCAATGTCCCGATGATCTCACCCAGGGTTTTGACCACCCAATCGGCGTCGTCGGAAGTGAGCAATTTCTGTCGAAGGTCCTTCGCGCCCTCGAAGCCCTTGAGGTAATGGGTCAGGTGCTTTTTCATCTCCATGAGCCCCATCCTCGGTCCCTTCACCTCGATGGAGCACTTCAACTGTTCGAGGGCGACTCCCAAGCGGAATTTCAGGCTGAAACCCTGCAGGGGTTTCCCCGTTTCCAGGTAATGGTTGATCTCCTCGAAGATCCAGGGCGCGCCCATGCTTCCCCGCCCGATCATGATGCCGTCGCAATGGGTCTGCTGGAATAGGCGATAGGCATCGGCGGCGCTCTTCACGTCCCCGTTCCCGATGATGGGGATGTGCGCCTTCTGCTTGAGCCTCGCGATGATCTCCCAATCGGCCTTTCCCTCGAACATCTGGTTGCGGGTGCGGGCGTGGATGGCCAGGGCCGAGGCCCCCGCCTCTTCCACCGACTGCAAGAGCTCGAAGACCGAATTGTCCATGGTGTCGAACCCGGCCCGGGTCTTGACCGTGATGGGCACCTTGCCGTCCGTGGCCTTCACCATGGCCTCCACGATCCATCCGGCCCGTTGGGGCTCCTTCAGGACCGCGGCCCCCGCGTCGCACTTGAGGATCTTTCCCACGGGACAGCCGAAATTGATGTCGATGAGGTCGGGCTTCACTTCCTCGGCCACCCGGGCCGCCGCTTCCCCCATGATGCCGGGGTCGCCGCCGAAAAGCTGCACGCCCACGGGACGCTCGGGCTCGGTGAATTCCATCAGGTCGTTGGTCTTGTCGCTCCCGGCGATCAGTGCCCGCGAGGACACCATCTCGGTGACCACCATGGCCGCGCCATAGCGCCTTGCCAGGCGGCGGAAGGCGGTATCCGTATACCCCGCCATGGGGGCCAGGAAGACCCGGCCGTTCAGGATCAGGTCGCCCAGCTTGAACTCGCGGGCGGCCTTGCCGAACGCGGCCATGGGGGCGCCATCCAGGGCCTGGGGGGGCGGGGTCCCTGGGGCCTGGTCGATGGCCCCTTTATCCTCTCGTGGCAGCACGCTCATCAGTTCAACTCCACTTCCCGGACGCCCCTGAGTTTCTCGATGCGGCGGGCGGCCTGCTTTCCCTTGGCCAGGGGGACCGGATGGATATGGATGGTCACGGTCTTTCCCTCCGGCGCTTCGTTGACCGTCATGGTCCGGACGATCCTGATGCCGATGGTCCTCAGGAGTTCCTTGGCATCTTCGGTCAAATGGGGCGTCATCCTAGCATGGATGGTCACACTATGGTAAAGGGTGCCCTCGATGTGGTCGTCCAGTCGGTTCATGAGATAGAGGGTCAAAAGCACCAGGACCGTGGTCAAAAAAGCCCCGGCATAAAAGCCGCAACCCACCGCGATGCCGATCCCGGCCACGACCCAGAGGCTGGCGGCCGTGGTCAAACCCGACACCACCCCTTCCCGCGGATGGAGGATGGTTCCCGCCCCCAGGAATCCGATCCCGACCACCACATTGGCCGCGATCCGGGAATCGAAGATCACCGTTCCGTTCTCGACCCGGCTCATCAAAAGGGAGATCAGGGTCATGAGACAGGCCCCGATCCCCACCAGGATATGGGTCCTCAGCCCCGCGGGCTTCCTCAGGCGCTCGCGGTCCCATCCAATGAGTCCGGCGCAAAAGATCGAGATCAAAAGCCGGATGGCGATGGGGCCGATATCCTGGAAAAAAGGGAGGTCGTTCATAGGGGCATTGTAGCAGGTCCGAATTAGGGCCCCCAAGGCTTGGCGGCCCAGGTCACAACTTGGCGTAAGGGGCGGCAGTGGCCGAGAGGGAGGCGACCTGGCCCTTGGCGATCCGATAGGCGCCCAAACCCGCGATCATGGCGGCGTTATCGGCACAATATTTGGGGGGCGGAACGTGGAAGGCGATGCCCCGGGACCGGGCGGCCGTTCCCAATCCTTCGCGAAGGGCCTGGTTGCAGGCCACCCCGCCACCCATGACCAGGGACCTCGGTCTTTCCCGGTCCAAGACCTCTTCGACCCGGGTCAGGACCTCTTCCAGGACCGTCTTCTGGAAACGGGCGGCCAGCCGGGCCCGGTCGCCGTCATCCCGGGGAGGGGTCTTCTTGATCTCCAGCATCACCGCCGTCTTCAAGCCGCTGAAGGAAAAATCGAGGCTCCCGTCCTTCATCCGGGAAACCGGGAACCGATCGACCGGCCCCAAGGAACTTTGGGCGAGCTTTTCGATGACCGGTCCTCCCGGATAGCCCAACCCCATCAACTTGGCCACCTTATCGAAAGCCTCCCCGGCCGCGTCGTCCCGGGTCGAGGCCAGCAGACGGTAGGACCCCCAATCCTCGATCCGATAGAGCTCGGTATGGCCTCCAGAAATGGCGAGCCCCACCGCCGGGAACACCACCGGGTCGGCGTCCAATTGGACCGCATAAAGATGGGCCTCGATGTGATGGACCGTGGCCAGGGGCAAGCGCAAACGAAAAGCCAGGCCCTTGGCCGCCGAGAGCCCCACCAAAAGGGCTCCGATCAGGCCGGGAGAAGCGGTGACGGCGATCCCCGACAGATCGTCATAGGCCACCTGGGACTGTTTGAGGACCTCTTCCACCAGGAGGGGCAGGGTCTCCAAATGGCGGCGGGAGGCGACCTCCGGTACGACGCCGCCATAACGCGAATGGATATCGACTTGGGAAGCCACTTCGTTGGCCAGGACCCGGTGCCCGTCCAACACCACCGCGGCCGCGGTCTCATCGCAGGAGGATTCGATCCCCAGGACCAGGTCCTTTTCCCGGGCCATCCTCACTTCACCACTTGGCTGGGATGGACGAACTGGAAACCCTGTTCTTCGAGCCCTGGGATGACCTCGCTCAAGGTCCTCAAGGTGGTGACCTTGAAATGACCGATGGCCACGACCAGCCCATGCTTTCGGGCATAAGCGGCCGCTTGGACCAATTGAGCCTGGATGGCGCCCGGTGTTTCCTGATTATCCAGGAACACGTTGCGCGAAGCGCAAGGGACCCCTTCCTGCCGGGCGGCACGGGCCACCTGGCTTTTCGCGGTCGTCCTGGAATCAATGACATAAAGGCCTTGGTCCCGGAGGACCGAACAAACCGCTTTCATCAAGGTCAGGTCCTCCGTCGCCACGCTTCCCATGTGGTTGTTCAGGCCCCGGCAATGGGGCAGGCCTTTCAAGGCATCGATGACCTGTTGCCGGGCCAGGGACGGATCCATCCCCTTGCGCAACAACGCCTTGTAGGCATTGCCGACCATTCCCTTTTCATGGCCTTCCATGGGCATATGGCACATCACCTCGATCCCGTGCTCCGGGAACTCCTCGGCCAAAACCGTGGAGAATTCCACGTCCGGGATGATGGAAACGGTGATGGGGACCCGGATGGTGTAGAGGGCCTTCAGGGCCTCACCCCGTTGATAGCCCCCGTCGTCGATGATGAGGCATATCTTGGGGCCCGGGGAGAGGGTCGGCACGGGCGACGGGGCCACGGCGACCTGCGTCGGGGTCGCCGCCCTGGGAATGGGGGTCGGTGGGTTGTTCTCCGGGGGAGCGGGCGTCCGTAGGTAGAGCCAAATGGCCGCCCCCGCAACGACCAAGGCCAAAAGGATGGCCAACCAGGGCCCAAGGGCCCCTTTCTCAGAGATCCGATAACGCCTCGCGAAAAGACCCAAGGAAGCTATTCTCCGTCATCCCCGTGCTTGTTGGCCCTTTGTTCTTCCAGCTTCTTCTCGCCGGCCTTCTCATCATCCCTGCGTTTTGGGTATTTGGCGTAAAGATCCTTGCTGATACGGCCCCCGTTCTCAACGATCTCCTCGGCCACCTTCACCTGCGGATCGTGGATCACGGCCAATTCGCGGGCCTTCTTTTCCCCCACCTTTTCCTGCATCAGCTCCACGTAGAGGCTGTCGGACAGATAATCCTTGTCCTTTTTCAGTTCCTCCAGGTCCACCTTCTTCACGTTCTTCACGCAATAATCGAGGAATTCGTTCATGAGCGCCGGGGTCACTTCGTTGTCCGCGCCGGCCGGGAGGCCCGTTTTCACCTTCTCCTCGGCGAACTTCTCGGGCATCTGCTTGCTGTAGACCTTCAGGGTCGATTCGGAAAGGTCATGCCCCCGCAGGTCCAGGTCCGGGTTGATCCCGATGCCGTGGATGCAGACGCCCGAGGGCGTGTAGTACTTGGCCATGGTGAGCCGCAGGGCCGCCCCATCGCTGCCCTCCAGGGGCAGGATGGTCTGGACCGACCCCTTGCCGAAGGTCTTGGAACCGATTAGGACGGCCCTTTTCCAGTCCTTCAAGGCCCCCGACACGATCTCGGCGCCCGAAGCGCTTCCCTCGTTGACCATGACCACCACCGGCTTCTTTTCATCGAACTTCTCACCGTTGGACGCCTTGTATTCCTGGGTCTGGTATTCACTGCGTCCCTTGGTGGAGACGATCATATCCCCCGGTTTTCCGAAATAATCGGAGACCCCAATGGCCTCGTTCAAAAGACCGCCCGGATCGTTGCGCAGGTCCACCACCAGGCCCTTCAGGGCATGCTGTTCCTGGAGCTTGTGGACGGCGTTGATGAAATCATCGGTGGTGTTGTCGATGAACTCCGAGATGCGCACATAACCGATGTCATGGGGCAGCATATAGGCGTGGATGCTCTCGATCTTGATGTTGTCCCGTACCAGGGTCACGTCGAAGGGTTCGGCCAGGCCGTCCCGCAGGACGGAGATCGTGACCTTGGTCCCCACCTTGCCGCGCAGGCGCTTGACGGCGTCGTTGATGGTCATGCCCAGGGTCGTGATGTCGTTGATCTTGACGATACGGTCCCCCGCCTTCAGGCCCGCCCGGTCCGCCGGGGTCCCTTCGATGGGGGAAATGATGGTCAGCCGCTCGTCCTTCATGGCGATCTCGATGCCCAGCCCCCCGAACTTGCCGGAGGTCTCGGTCTGCATGTCCTTGAACTGGTCCGGCGGCATGAACTGGCTGAAGGGGTCCAGGGTATTGACCATGCCGTTCAGGGCCCCGTAAACGAGGGCCTTGGGATCGGTCTTGTCCACATCCACGTATTTCTCGCGGATGATCGCCAGCGCGTCCGCGAAGGGCTGGAGGTATTTATAGACATCCTCTTGGTCGGCCTTCTTTTGGCTGATGGATTGGGTGGCCACCCCGGCGGCGAAACTGACCCCGCAAAGGGCCAGGAGCAAAAGGGTCACTTTCCAGGGTGATGGACGACGATCCATGAAGACCTCCGAAGACGGCGTATTTGGGTGCGGGAATGGCGGTGACTAGCGGGGCTTGAGCCAAAGAAGGGGGTCTTGGGGAATGCCGTTCTTGCGGATCTCGAAATAGAGACTGTTCCCGACCAGGGAACCCGTATCCCCCACGGCGCCGATGACCTGACCGGAAGCCACGGTTTGGCCCTCGGCCACGGCCAATTCCGAGGCTTGGGCGTAGATGGAATAATACCCTTCCCCATGGTCCAAAATCACCAGTTTTCCATAACCTTTGAACCAATCGGCGAAACGGACCTTGCCGCCGGCGATGGCCTTGATGGGCGTTCCGGCGTCGGCCTGGATCTGGATACCGCTGTTATCCACCACCTCTTTGAATTGGACGTTCTTGCGGTGCCCGAAGTGCTGGATGACCTGTCCGGACACCGGCCAAGCCAGTCGTCCCCGGCCGGAGGCCAGGCCCTTCCCGGCGGGCACCCAAGCGGCTTTCTGTTTCTGGGCTTCTTCCGCCTGTTTGAGGAAGACCGAGACCTTCTCCTGGAGCTCCCGGGCGGCTTGGTTGAGCTCCTCGATATAACGTTCGTGGTCTTCTTTTTTCTTTTGGATGGAGGCCAGGATCCGGGTCCGGTTCTTTTTTTCCCGGGAATAGTTCTTTTCCTGGCGGCCCAGGGCCCCCAACACCCTTTCTTTCCGGCGTTGCTCGCTGTCCCAAAGGGCGGTGGACCTGTCCAAGCGGTCCTTTTGGGAAAGGGTGGCGTTCAATATCTTTTCATTGCTCTGGGCGAGCATCAGTTCGAACCGGAGTTTACGGGAAAGTTCGCTGAAGTTCTCCGAGTCCAGGAGCCCGCCGAGGAAGGGCTTGCGGAAGGACATGCGGTTAAGGTCCCGGAGCCTTTTTTTCAACAGGGCCCGGCTGGCCGCCAGGTCCTTCTCATTGAGGGCTTTACGGTCCAACAACGCGGAAAGCCGCGTCCGGGTCTCCTGGAGGTCGGCTTGGTTGACCTCCTTTTCCCGTTTCAATCTCCCCAAGGCACGGTCCACCTGTTCCAATCGGCCGAGGGTCCTTTTCTCCCGGACCTCATCGATATGCTTCTTCCGTTTTTCTTCGTCGATCTTCTTGCGGATGGCGTCCAGGTCCTTCTTGTGTTGGCGGAGGTTCTTCTTGATCTGGCGGTAGCTGGGGGTGGGGGCCGCTTCTTGGGCGGAAAGAACGGCGGGCGCAAGCAACGCCATGGGGAGGAAGATCTTGAGGATTGTCTTCAAACGGCCCTTCCTTCAGCGCGGATGGATCTCACTTCAATTCCCGGACCCATTTCTTTTGGACGGCCAGGAAGGCCCCCAAGAAGCCCAGGATGGTCCCGAGGAACAGGAGGATCCCGTAAAGCTCCCACCAATCCGAACGGGGCAGGTCGAACCAAGCCTGGAGTCCCGCCCATTCCTGGGCCGCGAACACGACACCGTGCCGCAGGAGCTCCAGGAAAAACAGGACCGGTAGGGCACCCAGGAGCCCTTGCAGGATCCCTTCGACCAGGTAAGGGCCCTTCTGCATCCATCCCGGGGCCCCCATGCGTGCCATGAGCAGAAGGTCCTCCCGGCGGGCCCAAAGGGCCAGCGTCAGGGTGTTGGAAACGATGAAAAGGGCCGCGAGGAACACCAGGGAACCCAGGCCCACCCCGCCCCAACGGACCAGGCGGGAGATATTGGAGACCGTTTCCCACTCGCCCTTACCATAATCCACGTCCTCGACCCTCGGGTCGCTCTTTAATGTCCCCGCTAGATCGTCCAACTTCCCGGAAACATCCTGCCGTAGGACCACCGTGAAGGAATCGGTCAGTGGGTTCTCGTCCAGGGCATCCAGCATCCGGTCGATCTCGGGATCCTTGCGGAACTCCTGCAGGGCCTCCTCCTTCGTGACCAACCGCACCGAAGCCACCCGGGGGTCGCCCAACAGGAGGTTCTGGATCCTCTGATGGTCGGTCTTGTCGGCGGTGGCGGTGAGGAAGACCGCCATTTCGAATTTTTCCCGGGCCGTTCCCAAGGCCCTCTCGAAGGTCTTGGAGATTCCCAGGAAGACCGAAAGCTGGAGCAAGGTGGAGGCGACGATGACGATGACGGCGGCCGAAAGGCCCTTGGCCCGCAGCACCTGGGCCAACCCTTCCCGGAGGACATAAAAAAGGCGAGAGGGGTTCATAGGGCCTCCATGGGCCACAAGCGGCCCTTTTCCAACTTGGTCCACTGGATGGATCCCTGGGCTCCCTGTTTCCGGAGTTCGGTGAGGAAGGATGCCTCCTGGGTCGAAAGGACGATGGTGCAACCGCCCTTATGGAGCTCCAGGAAGAACTTGGAAAGGACCGCCACGCTCGCCTCGTCCAATCCCTGGAAAGGCTCATCGGCCAGGAGCAACCGTGGCCGGAAGATCATGGAGCGCAAGGCCAGTACCATCCGATGCTCTCCGGAGGAAAGGTCCTTGGGCTTGGCGCCGATCTTGGAACCCAGGCCGGCCTTGGCCAAGAGCTTCCGGATGGCTTCCCGGTCCCCTTCACCCGCCGCGCCCTTCATCTGGAGGATGAAAAGGATGTTCTCCTCCACGGTCTTTTCGGGAAAAAGGGTGAGGTCGGAGAGGACCAACCCCACTTCCGAGAGCCATTCCCGCTTTTCCCGGGAGCTCAGGGAATGGATATCCTTGTGGTCGACGCGGAGCACGCCCGAAGTGGGCTTTTCCTCCCCGCCCAGGATCCGCAAGAAAGTGCTTTTCCCGGTGCGGCTTTCGCCCACGATCACCGTAAAAGAGCCCTCAGTGGCGGAGAAATGGGCGTCATCGAGCGTCTTGACGCCCGAAGGATGGACCTTGGTCAGGTGGAAGGCCTGGATCATCATTCGGCGGCGCTCCCGCGGGAAGGGCCCGGAGGCTGGTCATGGATTGCCCGGAGGAAGGACGACATGGAAGCTAAATTAAGGCAGGAGACGAGGGAGAGCAAGGGAAAGCTAAGCCGCGGACCTATTGGGACCCTTCCAGCTTTTTTTTGAGCCGCTGCTGATGGCGGATCCTTTTGGCCAGGGCTACGTTGCGGTCATGCTCGGCCAAGGTCGAGGAGAAAAGCTGGGTCCCGTCACCCTTGGCGACATAGAAAAGATAGGGAACTTCGGCCGGATCCAGGGTCGCCTGTAAGGCCGCCAAACCCGGATTGCAGATGGGGGTCGGCGGGAGCCCCCGGTGCTGGTAGGTGTTGTAGGGGGATTGGGTGCCCAACTGCTCATGGGTCAGCCAAGCCCGCTTGTCGGAGAGGATGTAATTGAGGGTGGCGTTGACCTCCAACCTTATCTTTTGGTGGAGCCGGTTATAGAGCACTGCCGCCACCAGCGGCCTTTCCTCGGCGCGCCCCGTTTCCTTCTCGACGATGGAAGCCAGGATGACCGCTTGATAAGGGCTCAATCCCTTGGCCCGTGCCTTGGGTTCGAAATCGGCCCCGACGGAATCGAAGAATTGGCGGACCATGAGCTCCACCAAGGCTTGGGCGCTGGCGCCCACCGGCACCCGGTAGGTCTCGGGGAAAAGATAGCCCTCCGCGCTGGGGCCGGGGATGCCCAGGGCCTTCAGGAGTTCCTTGTCCTCGGCGGCCGCGACAAAATCGGTCATGGGCATGACCTTCATCCGTTCCAGTTCCCTCCCGATCTGCTCGACCGTATAGCCTTCCGGGACCTTGAGCGCCAGGAGTTGGCTTCGGCCCTCCGCCAGGATGGAAAGGACCTGCCAAAGGCTCATGCGGGGGTTCAACCGGTAGAGACCCGCCTTCAGTTTCCGATCGGCGTGGGTGAACTTGGCCAGGGCCCGGAACAACACCGGAAAATGGATGATCCCTTTTTCCTCCAGGCTTTGGGCGATCTGGCGGGCCGTGGTCTTGGAATAGACCGGGACATCCGATTCGGGGCCGGGGAAGAAAAAGGTCGGGACGAAGAGGAAGGTCCCCGCCAGGCACAGGACCAGGAAAACATAACCATAGATCTTGAGGATCTTCATGCTTGTTCCTTCGGGGGATCCAACGGGACCAGGGCCGCCCCCTGGAGGGCGGATTGCAACAAGAGGGCGGCGGCCACTTTATCGATCTTCTCCCGGCGGTCCTCCCGGCGGGTATCCCCTTCGATCATGATACGTTCGGCCTGCTTGCTGGTCAGGCGTTCATCGACGAAAAGGACGGGAACGCTCAACCGCCCGGCAAGTTTTCGGGTGAAATCCCGGACGCGCTGCGTGGTCGTGCTTTCGGTCCCGTCCATGTTGAGGGGAAGCCCCACAATGACCTGGGTGACCTGGTTCTGGTCGACCAACTCCCCGATAGCGATGATGTCCTTTTGGGTGCCGGCGGCCTTGAGGACGGTCAGGGGTTGGGCCGTGATCCCGAGCGGGTCCGACAGGGCCACACCGATGCGGACTTGACCGAGGTCCAGCGCCAGCCAACGCTTCATCGGACGATCCCCCCAGCACAAAGGGTCGGCTTGCGCCGTTCACCCATCGGGATCGAACGGCCGGAATGGTGGAACGATCGTTCCATAGGGACACCACTCTTCAGGGAATGCTCTTTTCGAGGATAAGGAAGACCTGCCGCAAGGCCTCATCCACCTTGGAGGCGTCCTTGCCCCCGGCCTGGGCCAGGTCGGGCCGGCCGCCGCCACCGCCGCCGGTGATCTTGGCCACTTCCTTGACGATATCGCCGGCCTTGACCTTGGCCGTCAGGTCCTTGGTGACCCCGGCGATAAAGGCGATCTGGTCGGGCTTTCCGCTCCCCAACACGATCACCCCGCTCCCCAATTTGGATTTCAGGGTATCGATCAATTGGCGCATCCCTTCGGCATCCAGTTCGTCGGTACGGGCCACCACCACCGGGATCCCTTTGATGTCCTTTTTCTTTCCCAGGACCTCGTCCACCAGGCTTCCCGCGAGCTTGGATTTGAGGGAGGAGAGCTCTTTCTCCTTCGTCTTCAATTCATCCAGAAGGGCCTGGACCCTGGCCGCCACGTCGGGGACCGGGGTCTTGAGCAATTGGCCGATCCCTTTCAGGGTCTCTTCTTCCTGATAGACCCGGTTCATGGAGCCCTCGCCCGTCACCGCCTCGATACGACGGACCCCCGAGGCCACGGAGGCCTCGCTCTCGATCTTGAAGAACCCGATGTCCCCCGTCCGCGTCACGTGGGTGCCGCCGCAAAGCTCCGTCGAGAACCCGGGCACATCCACCACCCGGACCCGCTCCCCGTATTTCTCGCTGAAGAAGGCCATGGCGCCCTTCTTCTTGGCCTCATCGAAGGACATTTCCTGCTTGGTGACCTCGATATTGTCCAGGATGCGCTGGTTGACCAAGGTCTCGATGCGGCGCAATTGGTCGGGCTTGACACCTTCGAAATGGGTGAAATCAAAGCGGAGACGGTCCGGACCCACGTAACTACCGGCCTGGCCCACATGGGTGCCCAGGACCTGCCGAAGGGCCGCGTGGAGCAGGTGGGTGGCGGTGTGGTTGCGCATGGTGGCCCGTCGTTCGCTTTCCTCGACCGTGGCCTCCACCTTCTGGCCCACCTCGAGCTTGCCCCGCTTCATGAAGCACCAATGGCCCACCAGGGTGTCGGAAACCATCTGGGTATCCAGGACATCGGCCCAGGACATCTCGGCCGAATTGAAGCCTTGGAGGACGCCCTTATCGCCCACCTGTCCGCCCTTCTCGGCGTAGAAAGGGGTTTGGTTCAGGATCACGAACCCGTATTCCCCTTCGTTCAACTGCGCCACCGATTCGTGTTTCTTGTCCTTCACCCGGGTCAAATGGATCACTTGGCCCAGGTCCTTGGTCTTTTCATAGCCTTTGAATTGCGTCGCGGGCACCTTGGCGGCGATCTCTTTATAAAGAGGGGGCAGGGCGGCGTCGCCGCTTCCCTTCCAGCCGGAACGGGCCTTCTCTTTTTGGCTTTCCATGGCCTTTTCGAAACCGGCCTCGTCCAATCCGAAACCCTTTTCCCGGAGGATCTCCTTGGTGATGTCCAAGGGGAACCCATAAGTATCGTAGAGGGTGAAGGCTTCTTCGCCGGAGAGAACGGTCGCCTGGGTCTTCTTCAGACCCTCGATCTTCTCCAGCAAACGTTCGGTGCCCGCGGCCAGCGTTTCAAAAAAGCGCTCTTCCTCGGCGCGCACCACGTTCACGATATGGTCCTTGCGGTCCCTGACCTCGGGATAGACCGAACCCATCAGCTCCCCGACCTTCAGGGTCAAGGGGGCGAGGAAAGGCCCGTTGAACCCCATCAATTTCCCGTGCCGCACCGCCCGACGCAGGATCCGGCGGAGCACATAACCCCGGCCCTCGTTGGAGGGAAGCACCCCATCGGCGATGAGGAAAGTCGTGGCCCGCAGGTGGTCGCTGATGACCTTCATGGAGGTATAGGTTTGGGAACCATCGGGCTGGAACTGGATGTTGCCGGCCTTCGCGATGGCCTGCATGAGGGGCGCGATCAAATCGGTCTCGAAATTGGAGGGCGCTTTCTGCATGACGCTGGCCACCCGTTCCAGGCCCATCCCGGTGTCGATATTGGGTTTGGGCAGGGGTTTGAGCGTCCCGTCCGCTTGGCGATCGAATTGGGTGAAGACCAGGTTCCAGATCTCCAGGAACCGGCCCGCATCGGCCTCTTTTTCAAAATCCTTCGGGGAGCCCTTTTCGGGTTGAAGGTCCACATAGATCTCGGAGCAGGGCCCGCAAGGCCCGGTCGGCCCCATGGTCCAGAAATTGGAATCCTCCCCCATTCGGACGATCCGCTCCGGGGGCAGTTGGGCGGCCTTTTTCCACAGTTCGATGGCTTCGTCGTCCTTCTCATAGACCGAGACCCAGAGCCGGGACTTGTCCAGTTGCAGGATGCCGGTCACGAACTCCCAGGCCCATTCGACGGCTTCTTTCTTGAAATAACCGCCGAAGGAGAAATTGCCGAGCATCTCGAAGAAGGTATGGTGGCGGGCGGTATAACCCACCCGTTCCAGGTCGCCGGTGCGGAAGCATTTCTGGCAGGAAGCGGCATAGGGGACCTTGTGGGGGAAAGGGATGGTCCCCAGGAAATAGGGCTTGAACTGGTTCATTCCGGCATTGGACAGGAGGAGCGAAGGGTCGTTCTCGGGGACCAGGGAGGACGAAGGCACGACCTTGTGGTCCTTGGACTTGAAGAAGTCCAGGTAGGCTTGGCGGATCTCATGACCGGTGGTGGGAACTTTCATGGGGCCCCTCGGGGAATTTTCCTCGTTCAAGGAAGTTCGGGATTATAGCGGAAAATTTCCAGCACCGCGAGGCGGGCCGCCTCCAGGGAATAGCCCTTGCGGGCCAGGAAGTCGAAGGCCCTGCGCTTGCGGTCCCCGGGCTTTTTCTCCTTTTGGCCCATAAAACGCGCTCTTTGCCGGCTCAATAATTCGCGAGCCTGTTCCTTCTCCTGGTCCCGGGTGAAATCCGTGCCTAAGGACCTTTGGACGAGTTCCCGGGGCACCTTCTTTTGTAAAAGTGCCAGTTCGATCTTGCGGGGGCCCCAATTCTGCGAACGTTTGGACCGGATGAAGATCTCCGTGAACTGCCGGTCATCGATGAAGCGCTTGGCCTCCAACCGGGCCAGGACCTTCCCTTGGAGTTCGAAGGGAAGGTCCCTTCGCTTCAATTTCCCGATCATCTCCCCACGGCTATGGGCCCGGCGGTTCAGGAGCCAAAGGGCGTAACGGTAGGCTTGGTCTTCGGTTTGGAGGGGCTTCGATCGTTTCATGGGAAGAAAAAAGGGCCGGAAGGATCCGGCCCTTCAAGTGGGATCCCCTTCGGTCATTGGATGGCGGAAACGGCGCCTGAAGCGGGGTCATAACCCACACCACCCGGGATGTGGTCGAGATAATCGGGAACAAGGTCTTGCAAGGAAGCGGGATTGCCGCCTTTCATGCTCTTGTATTTTTCGACGGCATCGCGGACCGTTTCCACGTTCGCCCCCGAGGCCACCACTTTGGCCTTTTGTTCCTGGGCGACGACCCTTTTGGTATAGGCGTCGTAGGTGGCTTCCTTGGGCGCCTCTTGGACCTGGCTCCATAGGTACCAGCCGATCCATCCCGCGATCAGCAACGCCACAACAACGATGAATTTACCCATGTTCCCCCCTAACGTTCGGCTTTTTTCAGGATGGCCAACATCTCCCGGGTGGCCTTCTCCAATCCTACCATAGCGGCCCGGGCGACGATGTTATGCCCGATGTTGAGGTCCTCGATCTCGCGCATTTCGGCCACCGGGGACACGTTCTGGTAGGTCAGCCCGTGGCCCGCATGGACCCGCAAACCCAGGTCATGGGCCAGCCGGACCCCGAGAGCGAGCTTGACGAACTCCTTACGGACCGGACCACCCTGTCGAAAGGCCCGGGAATAGGATCCGGTGTGGAGCTCGATGAAGGTGGCCCCCAGCCTCGAGGAGAGCTGGATGTCCCGGGCGATGGGCGCGATGAACAGGGACACGGGGATGTTCTGGGACTGGAGCATGTCGATGGCCCGCTCATAGCGGGCCGGAGAGCCGGCCAAAGCAAGACCTCCTTCGGTGGTCAGTTCCTTCCGTTTTTCAGGGACCAAGGTCACCTGGTCGGGCCTGACCTTGAGGGCGAAACGGATCATGGCGTCGGTGGCGGCCATCTCAAGGTTGAGCTTGGTCTCGACCTTTTTTCGCAGCTCAAGGACATCACGGTCCTGGATGTGCCTGCGGTCCTCCCGAAGGTGGACGGTAATGCCATGGGCGCCGGCCCTTTCCACAAGGCGCGCCGCCTGGATCGGATCCGGTTCCTCTTCCAACCGGGCCTGGCGCAGTGTCGCGATATGGTCGATGTTCACGCAAAGTTTGGCCATCTTTACTTCTTTCCGTTGTGCCTGGCTGGGCCCGGTGACGGCTTGGCCTCCGGCTGGATGACCAATGGAACGGTGAAATCGGCTACATTGGCGATCACTCCTGCCGGCAGGTTCAGCACCTTGGGATGCACCAGGATCTCCTTTTGGCCGACCGGATAGCCCTTCAAGCTGACCGTCGCCTTCAGGTCCTCCGGGTTGATGTCCAGCACGCTGTCCTTGCGGCCGATGAGGGTGACCTGTACCCAGGTCCGGACATTGGATCCGAGGGTGATCCTGGGGGGGATCTCCGAATATTCGATCCGCAGGCTCAATCGCCGTTCCAGCACCTGGCGGGAACCCACATAGGCCCAAAGCACGATGGCGATCAGGACCGCCAATATCTTCAACCCCAGGTTCTCGAAGAAAAGCCGTTTCATCAGTCCACCTTCGTGCCGTAAAGGGTCAGCATCTCTTCCAGGGTGTCCCCGTCGATCTCCGGCGTGACCTTGCCGGCCATGGCGAAGGCGATGGTATGGTTCTCCTCGGATACCACGATGGCCAGGGCGTCGGTCTCCTCGGTGATTCCCACCGCCGCCCGGTGCCGGGTTCCGAAGGATCGGCTGAGCTGCGGGTTCTGGCTCAAGGGCAGGATGCAGCCCGCCGCCGCGATCTTTCCGGAGCGGATGACGACGGCCCCGTCATGCAAGGGGGAGCGGGGCACGAAAAGGGCCCCCATCAACTCGGAGGTCACCTCGGCCTCGATCTTGGTCCCGGTCTCGATGACGCTCTGGAGGCTGTCGTCCCGCTCCAGGACGATGAGGCCGCCCCGTTTGGATTTGACCAGGTCGCGGACCGTTTGGGTGATCTCCTTGAAAAGGACCGCATCCCCCTGGAAGACCCCGCCCCAGAGGCCGCCCCGGCCGAGTTGGGTGATGAGGCGCCGCAGGTCCGGCTGGAAGACGACCACGAAGGCGATGAGAAAAAAGGGGCCTAAATTGCTCAAGAGCCAGTCCAGGGTGAGCAGATGGAACTGGCTGGCCACCGCCGCGGCCAGGAAAAGGATGGTGAAACCCAGGACGATCCTCACCGCCCGCACCTCGCGAATGAGCAGGAGGAGTTGATAGATGAGGAAACTGACGACCAGGATGTCCAAAAGGTCGGCCAGCCGCAGGTTGGAAAACAGCGCGGACAGGTTGTTCAAGGTTGGGTCAGCCCCCGGTCGTAACGGATGCCATCGGCTATTTTTACCACACGGACCATGGCTTTGACATCATGAACCCTCACCCAGTCGGCTCCGTGGAGGATGCCCGCCGTTACCGCGGCCGCGGTGGCCTCGACCCGTTCCTCCGGCGGAAGACCGCCCAAAAGATGGCCTAGGGTGGATTTACGGGAGGGGCCAAAAACAATGGGCCGCCCCAGGCACTGGAGTTCGCCCAAGCGCCGCGTCATTTCGATGTTGTGCCAAGGCATCTTCCCGAACCCGAATCCCGGGTCCAACAGGATCCTTTCTTTTAGGATCCCCTGGGAAACGGCGTATCGGACCCTTTCCTCGAAGAACCCGATCAACTCGCCCATCAAGTCCCGGTAACGGGGGGCTTTTTGCATCGTACGGGGCTTGCCCTTCATATGCATGAGGATGACCGGCACTTGGAGACGCGCCAGGGTCCTGGCCATGCGCGGGTCCAGCTTCAAAGCCCCCACATCATTGACAAGCCTTGCGCCGGCCTCGACCGCTGCTTCGGCCACTTCCGACTTATAGGTGTCGATGGAAAGGGGGATCTTCAGGACCTTGGCGCAGGCCTTCAAAACGGGTAGGACCCTTTTTCTCTCCTCGGAGGGGGTCACCCCATGGGCCCCGGGACGGGTGGATTCCCCGCCGACATCGATCCAATCAGCCCCCTCTTCCTGCATTTGAAGGGCATGTTCGACCGCATGGGCCGGATCCAAGCTACGCCCTCCATCGGAAAAAGAATCGGGGGTAACGTTCAGGATGCCCATGACCAAGGTGCGTCCCTTCCAGCGGAAAGGTTTCCCCTGGGCCAAGGGAAGGGACCAAGCTTGGGATTTCATTGGGATGGCCTCGCGCGGATCGGAGATCACCGGGTGGATGCTCGGGGTTCGGAGGGGTCTACCTTCCGATGAGCTGAAGGGCTTCCTTGCGGGTGATGTCGTTCTTTTGGAAGACCCCCCGGACGGCGGAAGTGGTCATATGGGAACCTGGTTTTTTGACCCCCCGCATGGTCATGCAAAGGTGTTCGGCGTCCACGATGACCAAGACCCCGTGGGGCTTGAGCACCCGCATGAGCGTGTCGGCCACTTGCGTCGTGATCCGTTCCTGCAATTGGGGAGCCCGGGAGACCATCTCCACTACCCGGGCCAATTTGGAGAGCCCGGCCAAACGGTCCTTCTTGGGGATATAGGCCACATGGGCCTTCCCATAGAAAGGCAAGAGGTGATGTTCGCACATGGAATAGAAGGGGATGTCCTTGAGGATGACCATTTCCTCATGCCCCTCGGTTTCGAAGACCGTGATGGCCTTCTGGGGGTCCTTGCCGATGCAGGAAAAGACCTCTTCGTACATGCGGGCGACCCGCTTGGGGGTATCCCTCAGCCCTTCCCGCTTTGGGTCCTCCCCGATGGCGATGAGGATCTCACGGACGGCTCTTTCGATCCGGGCCTTATCCAAGGTCCATACCACCCCGGATGGCTTGGGAAGGCGATGTCTGGGGCTTCAGCACCACACCAGGCGCGACGGGAGCCGGGGAGGAAGGAGTGGACGGGGGTGCGTTGTCCTTTGAGGGAGGCTTGGGGGGCAGCTTTTTACCGGCCATCAGGGAGTCCACCTCCGAAGCATCCAACACCTCCCTTTCCAACAGTACTTCGGCCATGAGCTTGAGCGTCTTCCGGTTTTTCTTGAGGATCTCCATGGCGCGCTTGTGGCAATCCTCCACGATGCGTTTCACTTCGGCGTCGATCATTTGGGCCGTCTGTTCCGAATAGGTCTTTTCTTTCATGAGGTCCCGGCCGATGAAGACCATGTCGTCCTTCCGGCCCAGGGTGATGGACCCCAACTTCTCGCTCATACCGTAGTCGCAGACCATGGCCCGAGCGATATCGGTGGCCCGGTTCAGGTCGTTCCCGGCCCCGGTTGTCACGTCCCCAAAGGTCAGCTCTTCGGCGGTCCGGCCGCCCAATAGGGCGGTAATGCTGTTGAGCAACTCGGTCTTGGAAGAAAGGAACCTTTCTTCGTTGGGCAGGTACCAGGTCGCGCCCAAGGCGGCGTGACCCCGGGGGATGATGGAGACCTTGTGCACATTGTGGGATTTATCCACGATCTTGCCCACGATGGTGTGCCCCGATTCGTGGAAGGCCACGATCTTCTTTTCTTCGTCGGAAATGACCCGGGTGCGGCGCTCGGGCCCCGCCATGACACGGTCGATCGCCTCTTCCATCTCGGGCATTTCAACGGCCTTTTTGTTCCGCCGGGCGGCCAAGAGCGCCGCTTCATTGATAAGGTTGGCCAGGTCCGCTCCCGAAAAACCAGGGGTGCGGCGGGCGATGACCGCCAGATCCACGCCGTCGGCCAGCTTCACGTTCTTGGCATGGACCCGCAGGATGGCCTCGCGGCCGCCCAGGTCCGGGCGGTCCACGACCACTTGCCGGTCGAAACGGCCGGGACGGAGCAACGCCGGGTCGAGCACGTCCATGCGGTTGGTGGCTGCGATGAGGATGACGCCTGTGTTCGTATTGAAACCGTCCATCTCCACCAACATGGCGTTCAGGGTCTGTTCCCGCTCGTCGTGGCCGCCTCCCAGTCCGGCGCCGCGTTGGCGCCCGACCGCGTCGATCTCATCGATGAAGATGATGCAGGGTGCGTGTTTTTTGCCTTGTTCGAAAAGGTCCCTCACGCGCGCGGCCCCGACCCCGACGAACATTTCCACGAAATCCGAACCTGAAATGGAGAAGAACGGTACGCCCGCCTCCCCGGCCACGGCCTTGGCTAACAGGGTTTTCCCCGTCCCCGGGGGGCCCAAAAGGATCACGCCCTTGGGGATCTTGCCGCCCAGGAGTTGGTATTTCTTGGGGTCCTTGAGGAAATCGACCACTTCCATCAACTCGGTCTTGGCTTCCTCCACCCCGGCCACATCCGCGAAGGTGACCTTCTGTTGCCCCGAAGTAACGAGCCGGGCCCGGCTTTTGCCGAAGGCCAAGGCCCCCCCGCTGCCCGACTGGGCCTGGCGCATCATGAAGTAGATCCATCCGAAGATGATGAGATAAGGAAGGGCGCCCAGGAGGATCTGCCAAACCAGCCCGATCTTGACGGGCGGTTCCACCTTCACATCCACACCGGCCTTGAGGAGCATGTTGGTCAGGCCCAGGTTCGGATCGTCCGGCATGGCCACCCGGAACTCCTTCTTGTCCTTGGTGGTGCCGGTGATGGTCTTATCCTCGGTATGGAGGGTGACCGCTTGGGCTTCGCCGTTCTGGACCGTGGCCACGAACTGCGAATAGTCCATCTCTTCCTGGGTCTTGGTATTGTTGAACTGTTTGACGAAATACATGAAGATCACGAAGAAGGCCAGCCAACCGGCGATGACTTTGAAGGTTTGGTTCACGAAAGGGCTCCTCTAAGACGGGAATGGGCGGTGAGATCCAAGGACAACCTAGGAAGGATCATCCAGGGAAGCAAGGAATAGAATGATAACCGAGCCACTTTTCCATTTGCAAGCAAGGGCCGAAAAGGCCCAAAAGGACCCCTACCGATCCATCACCGGCGGGAAACCTTGGAGGGTAGCCGCTGATAGGCTAAGACCAACTTTTGGCCCCGGCGATCGGCCGAAAGCCCGAACCCGAGGTCCCGAGGCCCTTTTTCCTCCCCCTTCCAGACCCGAAGGACCGCTTCCACCCTTTCGAACGAGAATCCCCGGGCCAAGGGCGTGAACCCCTCCGCGACCCGCCGGACCCATCGCCTTTGGAGGGCCAAGGGCATCCGTAAGAAAGCGGACGAGGAACACTCATGGTCTTTTCCCCGACGACGGCTCCTTAACTTTTTATCGAGAAAAGGGAGAAGTCCCTCGATGAACTCATTTTCAGCCTGGAGGACCTCGGCGAGTCGGACCAGGTTCCTCGAGAAGCCGGGGTTCCATCGGGAAAGGAAGGGGATGATTTGATGCCTGATCTGGTTGCGACGATAGGCATCTTTTCGATTGGACCGGTCCTCCCGCCACGGGATCCCATTACTTTTGAGGAATCCCTGGATCCGGGCCTTGGGAAAACCAAGCAGGGGCCGCCAGACCCTTAGAGGCCGCCCCCGGGCGGTCAGGCCCAAAGTTTGGAGGGGTCGAAGACCCGAAAGCCCTTTCGGCCCGGCTCCCCTGAGCAAGCGGTCCAAAAGGGTCTCCACCTGGTCCTCCCAATGATGGGCAACGGCGACCCCCCATGCCCGTTCCCGCCGAGCGAGATCTTGGAAAAAAGCGTAACGGATGGTCCGGGCCAGGTCTTGCGGGGACCTTTTTTCTTTTCGGACCATTCCCTCGAATCCCCGGATGCGAAAGCATCGAAAAGGGATCCCCAGGTCCGAACATAGGTCGCGGACCTTTTTTTCATCGGCCAACGAAGCCTTGCCCCGCAGGCCATAATTGACATGGGCCACCCTCAAGCGTTCGGACGCATCGGGAAGGTCCCGTAGGAGAAGGAAAAGGAGGCCGACGGAATCGGATCCGCCCGAAACGGCCACGATCAGCCGATCCTTGGGAGAGAAAGGAGCTTGGGGAAGACGGAGGATGCTTTCCATGGGGACAAGCCTGGGACCGATGAAAATGGTAGCGGGGGAGAGATTCGAACTCTCGACCTACGGATTATGAGACCGTCGCTCTAACCAACTGAGCTACCCCGCCATCCGGTGAATGAGGTGCCCTTGGACACCCAAGGGAAAGGCCGGAGACCCGGGCCAGGGCGAAGAATATGCCAATCTTGAAAGGGGATGTCAATTCGATTGAGGCGGGGTTTACCCGTTCTTTTTCTTCCGCTCGTAATAGGCTTTTTTGAGCTCTTGGGCGATGACCGGATTCTTCATGAGGATCTTATCGAAATCGTAACGTTGGAGGATGAAAAGCTCGGTGACCTCCTCGGCCACCACCGTGGCATTGCGGGGTTCATTGGAGATCAAGGCCATTTCCCCGAAAAAGTCATCGGCCTGGAGGGCGGCGACCTGGGACTTGCGGAAACCCTTCTTCATCCAAACAGAGACCTTGCCCGACGCGATCAAATAGAAGGCATCGCCCGGATCCCCTTGTTTGATGATCTCATAGCCCTTTTGGACCCGGATCATCCGGAGGTGGCCGATCAATTCATCCAACTCGTTCAGTTTAAGGGATTGAAAGAAATAGGTGTTCTGTAGGACGTTACGCAAACGGCTGAAGATAGAGGCGGTATCGGTCATGACCTTCTCCGCTGGCAAGGATGGGCTCGAAGAGGAGTATATCCCGAAAATTACGGCTCACAAAGGGCGAAAACCCGGCCAGTATCAATGGAACATCAAACCGCGATCTTTCAGAAGGGCCAAAACCGCCTGGACCGATTGGCTTTTATTCATCACATAAAAATGGATGCCGGGAGCTCCCTTTCGCAACAATTCTTCGCACTGTTGGGCCGCGTATTCGATGCCGGCCTGGGCGACCTTTTCCTTGTCCCCCTTGATCGGCTCGATCACGTCCTTCAATGATTGCGGATATTTGGCGCCGGAGAGATGGCAGATCTTCTCGATCTGAACATAATCCGTCAGTAACCAAATGCCGGGCTGGATGGGTTGGGCGACCCCCAATGCCCGGAGCCGTTGCACATAGTCGAAATAATCCTGGTTGTCGAAGAACAACTGGGTCACGACGAAATCGCCACCCGCCGAAAGTTTGGCTTTCAGGTTCAATAGGTCGTCCTGCTTGGACAGGGCTTCCGGGTGGCCTTCAGGATAGCCGGCCACCCCAAGACAGAAATCGAATCCCTCGGACCGGATGAAACGGATCAGTTCCTGGGCATAGCGGAACCCATCCGGAGCGGGCGTAAAGGTAGCCTCACCTTTGGGAGGGTCGCCCCTCAAGGCCAAGAGGTTCTCGATGCCCGCGTCACGCAGCTTGGACAGGAGTTGTCTTATCTCGGAACGGGAGTGGCCCACGCAGGTGAAATGGACCAGCGGAAGGAGGCCTTGGTCCTTGAGGCGAAAAGCGATCTCGGTGGTCATCTCCCGAGTGGAGCCACCGGCTCCATAGGTAATGGAAACATAATCCGGGCTCGATCTTTTGAGCTCTCCCACGGTGCGGAAAAGCCCTTCCAAGTTGCCGTCCCTTTTCGGGGGAAAGAGTTCGAAGGAAAGGACCCGCTTTTGGGCCCCAAAAATGTCCTTGATCTTCATGGGGGGCTACTCGATGACCGGGGATGAAAGACGCCAGGATAAAAACATAGCGCCGAATAAAAGGCAAGAAAGAATCGAGACCCACTTCCCCGCCACGAACCATAACGGCCGGTAAACCATCCGAAAATGATGATGACCGGCCGCCAAGGGCACGGCCCTAAGGAAATAGTCCCCCGGAATGACGATATAGCGGGCACAGGAGCTGTCCGGGAAAGCTTCGGCTTTCCAGCCTTTCGCGAAATTATCCGTTACTAAAAGGATCTCGGGTTTGGGGATATCCGCGGTTATTTCGATCGAATCGCTGGTAAGGTCCTTCCATTGAACGTTTCCTTCAGGCTTCCCCGCGATCGGAGGGAGGGAAGGATCGCGCTCGAGGAGGACCTTCTTTCGGGGGTCGAATCCACCGTCCAAAAGGCGGTCCAAAGTGTTCCCTCCTTCGGCCTTTTCCCAATCGGAAAGAAGGATCATCCTCGGCAACGGTTCAAAAGGAAGACGATAGGCTTCCAGTCCATGGGTTCCCCAACCCAAAAGATATTTCAACCGGATCAAGGAATAGATTTTGTTAAAGCGAGTGAAGAAAGGGGATGTCGAAAAGAATTTGTCCGCGGGGATCCCTTGGGTCCGGCATAAGAATTGGGCATAACGAAGGGGGACCATCGGCTCATCCTCCCAAATGTCGTAACCTCCCATTCCCATGGCCGCGTCCACCGATCCATAGACCCGGTAATCACCCGGGTCCCTTTGGTAAAGGGCACGGACTTGGCCAATTCGGTCTTGAAGGTCATGAATATTGAAGGTGGGGCGGTTCGGTCGGGCAAAAAGGAACAGTTCAAGGGCCGCCAATGCGGGGACGCCAAAACTCGACAGTGCGGGCACTTTTCGGATCACCAAAAGTACACAGAAAGCGGCCATGGTCCCGCTTCCCCAAAATAAACTATGCGCGGCTTGGAGCCCGGAATGGAGGGCATAGTCCCCTCTTGCGATCGGGTCCATGGACGAGAGCGTTTGGGTGAGCCAAGGAACACGGGAAAAGAACCCACCCCAAAGTCCCCTCCATCCCGATTGCAATGAATCGAACAAAATAATGGAAAAAGCGGCTATTCCGATCCCAAGGATGGAGACGACCCTCAACAAGGTCACCCGGTCGATTTTTTTGCTCGGAAGGATATCCAACCCTTGTCCCGCAAGCATCGCCAAGAAAAGTGCCGTTAAAAAATCGAATTTACACATGCCCCGGATACCCTGAAAACCTGGGATCCATTGGAGGACGGGAAAAAGTGGGGTAAAGGCTCCCAAAGAAAAAACGAATGCGATACCGGCCAAGATGGCCAACTTGATCGCCCTTTTTCCCCCGGCGACAACGCTTATCGCGGCCAAGATGAAAGGGGCCACTCCCATGAACAACGAGACCTCCCATAAGTACCAGCGGCCCCAATAGGGGCACGAATGCAGGTTCCCGAAAAGATCCGGGAGAAAAAGGGTCAGTATGTTCTCCGGAGAAAATGAGAAGGCTTTCGCGGAGGTTGGGTCCATTGGGATCCGGCGAACGCTTTCCAGATAGGCTTCCAGACCGGGACCCCATTGGGCGGCCGTGATCAACCCCGCCCCGATATAGATGGAAACGAATCGTCCCAGGGTGCGAACGACCTTTCCTCTCCATGAAAATGCGATGTAAAAAACACCCAAAATGGAGGTGAAATAAACATACTGGGGATGGCCTCCCAAGACCTGCATGCTCAAGGCGAGGACGCCCCAAAAGAACCAAGAACTTCCGCTTTCTTCCGACAACTTGTCCAACGCGAGAAAATAAAGGGGCGCCCAAGCCATGACCGTCAAATTAGGCAGGTGCCCCGCGTAAAGATGGAGATAGAAAGCCCCACCCCACATGAAAATGACCCCGGACAAGAGGCTACCTTGGAACGACAAACCCCGGTTGCGGGCCCAAAGAAAAGTGAAAAGACCCGCCAGAAGGACATGCGTCACCAGCGCAAAGTTCAAAGCCAAGGGGAGTCCCATCCAAGCTCCTGGCCAAAACAAGGGATAAAGAAGCGCCGACTCGAAATTTCCCAGGAAAGGGGAGCCACAAAGATAGTGGGGATTCCAAAGTGGAAAATGGCCCTGTCGAAGCTGTTCCAGGGCAAACTGACGCCAGATCGAAAAATGCAGGAAAAGATCGTTCTGTTCGCTTGAAAGGACCCGCCCCCCCCCGTTAAAAAGGACATCCCCGAAAAGGATGAGGTTAAGCCCGGCCAGGATGACGAGGGCGGTCCAAGGACCAGGGGCTCGGGGGAATTGGGTTTTGACCATGGATTCATGGGAACAAAGGGGCCAGACCCCGTCAACAGCTTTTTTGAAGGATTAAGGGAAATTCAGGTAAAAGAACGAGAGGGCATCCATGGGCGATTTGATCCATCTGAAAGGTCTAAAGGTCCGTTGCATCATCGGGATCTTCGAATGGGAAAGGAAAAGGAAGCAGGATGTAATTTTGGACCTGAGCTTTCCTACCAGCGTTGCCCGGGCCGCCCAAAGGGATCGGATCCAGGACGCCCTGGATTACAAAAGGATCGCCAAGTCCACGATCGCTTTCGTGGAAAAAAGTAGTTACCAATTGGTCGAAACCTTGGCCGAGCGGTTGGCCCAGCATTTGATCGAAAAATTCGGTCTTCCTCGCGTCAGGCTAAGCGTCTCAAAACCAGGGGCCATCCGAGGCTCCCAGAACGTGGGAGTTGAAATACTTCGAGAAGCTACGGCCGAAAATACCGAAAGGATCTATTTCAGTTTCGGCTCGAACATTGAACCCCTTTTCAACATCAAAAGAGGCTTGGAATCCCTGGACCGTCGTTTTGGGATCAGTTCTCTTTCCCACCTTTATGAAACATCGCCCGTTGGCGGGAGAAGGGGTCAGCCATCTTTCCTGAATTTGATGGCCTCAGTGGGAACGAGCTTGGATCCCATTTCGATCCGTCAATGGATCATCGCTACCGAAAAAAAGGCCGGCCGGAAAAGGAGCAAGGACCGTAATGGAGCCCGGACCCTGGACATTGATATGGTCCTTTGGGGAAATCTCTCGGGTCATTTTGAAGGTTTCACCCTTCCCCATCCCGACATCACCCAAAAGGCTTTCGTTCTGTTTCCGTTACTGGAGATCGCCCCGAACTTGGTGATCCCTGGATTGGAAAGACCTGTCGTTGAATTGGCCCATTCTTTCAAGGCCAAGGACCAAAAGATCCGTCAGATCAGGAACCTGCCGCCGTCCACGTTCAGGACTTGGCCGGTGATAAAGGGGTGGGAAGCCATGAAATAGACGGCCTCGGCCAATTCACGGGGCTCCCCGCTCCGCTTGAGCGCACTTTTGTCCAAAAGGCTTTTTGTTTTTTCCTTGCTGTAGGTCTTAGGGATAAAGAATGCCCCAGGCGAAACGGCGTTCACCCGGATCTCGGGCCCCAATTCCCGGGCCAGGCTTCGGGTCAGATTGATCAAAGCCGCCTTGGTGGCACTATAGGTCTCATAACCTTTCAGGATGGGCTTCTCTCCATAAATATCGGTCAAGTTGACCACACTACCCTTGGTTTTCTTCAGATGGGGCTTAGCCTGGTCCACCAAGAGAAAAGGCGCGAAAACATTCGTCGAAAAGAGTGACTTCTTTTCTTGGTAGCGATGCAGCGGCGGGTCCGGCAAGAACAGTGAAGCATTGTTCACGAGGACATCCAGGCGACCGAACCTCTTCAGGATTTTTGGGACCAATGTCCTCACGTCATTTTCCACTTCTAAGTCAGCCGCGAGGATCATGGTCCGGATCCCCAATCCTTCCATTTCAACGGATAATTTCTGCGTCTTCCCCTTCGAACGGCGGTAATGAAGTCCCAGGTCATAACCCGATTCGGCGAACCGACGACTGATCGCTGCTCCCAGAAAACTGGCGCTTCCGGTGATCAAAACAACTGGATTTTTGGATCGGCGTGAAGATTTCAAGATTCGTTCATTTTTCCTTATCTTCCCTTTGCTCTTTTAATACCTTGGTCAAGGCGGGAAGGAATTTCCAATACCAGGTCGTGAGTTGGACGGCTTTGGCTTCAGGGAAAAGTTCCAAAAAGGACCGTTGGGCGGCTTCCCAAACGGCTGACCCAGGACCATTATCTTTCAAGTTCTGTTGAAAGTCCCTGATCAAAGAAGCCTGGCGAACATGCAAAAGATCGTTCAGAGCTTCCTCGCGAAGATCCTCGTGAAGGACCAGCAAATAGAGGATCAGAATGAGACTTTGGGCCGCCCGGAAGTGTAACTCCGGTTTGGCCTTAAGGCCGACCTTCAGTTGGAGGCCGTTCACGAGAATGAACCGACCTGTTTGGGGGATACGGACCGAATAATCATCGCCAAGATATTTGATGCCGACTTCATGGGGATCCTCCAAAAGCAACTCGACCATCGGATCCGGGACCGCCGCCAAACCGGTCGCATAGGGATTCTTCAGGATGCCCCGATCCGGGCAGAGGAATTCAAGGGACCCCAGGTCTTCCCGATGATAAAGAGGTAAAACGGATTTGGATCCAACGGCGGTCATGGTCCGGCGTTGGAACCCTTGACGGATCAAGGCTTCATGCAGTGATTGCATGGCCTTGCCTCCTTTTTCAACTCCGAATCGGGTTTCTCGCACCAACAACGCAGGTGTCGGTTTTTCCAGGATCGAAAAATAATAAAGTTCGGCGGCTTTTCCGCCTAAAAGAACGGATTGGGTCAAAAGGTCTCGAAGCGCGGGGAGCCAAGGACCGATGGAAGGAACGAGTCTCATGCTATCCTCGGACCTCGAAGCCGTCTTTCGCCAGGAGATCGCGAAGACGCGATCGGGCATCCCCTTGGATCTCAAGGACCTGTCCCCGGACCGTTCCACCGGTACCACAGGCTTTTTTAAGACGACTGGAAAGAACCTCCAATTCCCCTTGACGGCGGGTGAATCCAGAGACCAGGGTCACTATCTTTCCTCCCCGGTCCTTTTTCACGATAGAAAGTCTCAAAGTTTCCATGGCTGCCTTGATAAAAAAAAAGCCCCCTTTGGATTAAAGGGGGCTTCGTTGGTTGCGGGGGCTGGATTTGAACCAGCGACCTTTGGGTTATGAGCCCAACGAGCTACCAGGCTGCTCCACCCCGCGTCTTTTTGGCGCTCATCGCGCCTGGAATTTTGGTGCCGAGACCCGGAATCGAACCGGGACGGGCTTTAGGCCCGAGGGATTTTAAGTCCCTTGCGTCTGCCAGTTCCGCCATCTCGGCTCGGCCCAGCTCGCTTTCCCGAACAATGCCGCGGGGGAACCTAAGACTTTCCCAAAAAAATTCGACTTCGAACAAGTGGACGAAAGAAGGGTTAGGATATCGGCCTCCCGATGTCAAGTCAACCGGGAAAGCGTCAATGTTCGGAAGGAGCGGCGGAAAAGCGATAGATGATCTCTCCGGGCTTTGCCAGGTTCAATTCCTCGCGGGCCTGTTTTTCAATGACCGAAGGATCATTTTGATAAGCTTGGTATTCCGCATGGCCGCGCATGATATCGGCCTTCAATTGTCCGACTTCCTTCTGGAGTTGGGCCTTATCCTCGTGAAGTTTATAAAGATTCCAAAGTCCCCTGTTCCCGCCAATGAAAAGATATATCCCGGCCAGGACGAGCAAGGCCCCGATCCATTTTCTCTGGGAATTTTTCATCGATGTTCCCATGGCCGCAAAAACTCTCGCCAAGTACGATTCCTTTCGCGCTCCAAGTTTTCTAAAAACCCCGAAAGGTCCTTATCCTTGAAGGTTATTTTATATTTTAAAAAGGCCTTTTCAAGGGCAACACTTTGTAAGGCAAAAATGGAGGTCGGTCCGACGAAGAACCAAAGAGGCCAGAAGATCGTGAATACAGTTGCCAAAATTCCAATACTTGTCAAATAGAGGATATTCTTGGCACCCGAATCCCAAGCCAGTAGGAATGACCGGTAAAAAACCTTTGAAATGGGGGCGTTTTGAAAAAAAAGAACCGGCCAAAGATAGAACCCGATCAATATCCAAAAGATAAGGATCCAAACTATCCCGATGACTAACCCATAGTTCAGTATTCGATGTGGCAAAGGATGGAACCATAGGAACTGAAGGTTGAAAGCGCCTAATATCGCCACGAGCCAAAAGATCCCGGCGACCGCCATTCCTTTGGCCCAAAAAAATGAGTACCCATCAAGAATATCCATCCAGGCGCTTTTCCGGTCCATGCAATTCTTGAAAACCCCATAGGCCCATCCGATTGAAACTACGGATTCGGAAAGAACGAAAAAAAATATTAAAAAGGGCTTTAATATCCCCAGAGGCGATGTCCAGATCAAAGACCATAGCCAAGCGATCCCTAACGCAAGAAGGGCCCACCCCAAATTGAGTAATAGTAAGAATCCGAATTGATCGTAATAGGACCAGAACCAAGTGCGAAACACTTCTGAAGGAGGAAGGGAAACTTGCAGTTTTTCTTCATCGAAAGGAACAAGCATATTTGGATCAGCATCCAAATTTTAGGCCAGCTCTTTCTCGAATTTGGGGATGGCTTTTTTGAGTTCTAACCGTCCACGTCCTAGATTGCCATCTAGATTGATGGCCAAGGTGACAAAATAATTTTGCCCGACCATCATCATGATCATGGTGGCCTTGTCCGTCGTGATCAATATCTCCGCTGTATTTCCCAATCCAAAATTGGAGGATGCGCGCATCGCGTTCTTGATGATACTGGAGTATTCCGCACCGACGGCATTGATATCGAACGAGGTATTATGAGAGATTTGGTCGATGACAATTCCGTCCATCCCGACCAATCCGGCCCCAATGGCGCCTTCAACATTCGACAGTGTTTCTTCCAATATTTTTTTGAAATCCATGGCCTTCCCAAAAAGCATCTGCGGGGATGTACAAGAGGAACAATGTTATGTTTTTTAGGCTGAGAAAACTACAAGATTTTTTCGAGTTTTTTCTGGGCCGAATCCAGGGCCAATCTTAAAAGCCCGAGGTTTGTTCTGCTGTTGGCCAACACGACAAGAATATATTTGGCAAAAGAAACCAGTAAAATGTGACCGGTTTCAGCCGTGACCAGGACCTGATTGATCTTCCCCTGGTTCAATTGAGAAACCGAGCGGTGAGTGCTTTCAAAGATGGCCGCCGCCTGTTTTCCATGATCCGCATTGTTCCCGCTCTCCCCTAACGCAACCAAAAGAGCCCCTTTGGAATCGGTGATGAAGCTTCGCATGATGCCTTCCACGGAGCTAAGGTCCGCCAGGATTCCCTTATAGCCATCCACCTTGTCGGCAGGGATAACTTCCATGTCTTTCGAAACCGCAGAAGCCTTTGTCGACCCCGAAGAACTTGCGGTCGGAGCAGGTTCCGAAGGAATAACAGAATCACCGGAATTTGGCGGGGCTTTCGTGTTTGGAGTCGCTCTTTTTTTATCTTCGACCACAACATCATCTTTCCCTCCACGTCTCATAACTTGGAGGATCTCATCGCTAGTGAACTTCGAGTCGTCTTCTTTCTTAGGTTTTCCGAATTGTTTTGTTTCGACCGTTTCCTCAAGGACGTCTTCCTTTTGGTCCGGGGGTTTTGTGAACTCGCTTTTCTTCAATCCGGATCCCGAGACCTCTTTGGAATTTTCCTTCTGTTGCTTTTCGACGACCTCCGCCAATTTCTGCCGCAGCATCAGGTTTTGTGGGTCATTTCCCAAAAGCTCTTGGTAGACCTCAATAGCTTTGTCAAAGTGTCCCTGTTTGAGATAAAGTTCGGCGATCGTAACGGAAGCGGTTGAATCTTTTGTACCCGTCTTTTTTTCTATCGCGGCCGTTTCTTTTTTGTCTGCTTTTGGATTTTTTTGCTGGGATGCCGCTTTCTCAATGGCCTGGCGCAAAGATTCTTGGACCTGTTCATCATCCGGGTTCAGCGTCAAGACCTTTTGGAATTCCTCAATGGCGGCCTGATGCTCCCCTTTTTGGATAAAAAGCGATCCCAATAATGAATGGGCCTGGATATTTTCCGGATCGGAATCAAGGACCTTCTTGAACTCAGTTTGGGCCTCGTCGGTCTTTCCTTGATCTTGAAAAACCCGGCCCAAGACTACTCTTGCGCTAGTGTAATTGGGATGCTTTTCGAGCCCTCTTTTGCAGATAGAAAGAGCTTCATCAAGTTGACCCGATTTCCGATAGTTGTCTGCAAGGGGGGCAAAAACGAGGGAGTCTGGATTTTCTTCGAGTTTTTTCTTCAGTTCGGCGATTTCGGGGGAGAGGGTATCCTTGGCCATGAGCCTAAATTAACTCTCTTGCTTCAGCCTGGAGCCGGGTTAAGGCCGAAAGGATTGTGGACCGGGGAATATTTTTTCGAATGTTAACAAGGCCTATTTTTCTTGTCAATACAAATTGGACTTGGCCATTTTTCGACTTTTTGTCTAATGCCATTATTTTGAGAAGCCGATTGTTATCCAACTTGGGGAGCGCACGGAAGAGACCCAGTGACTGCAGAAGCTTTACTTGTCGATCAACGATTTCTTGACCACAAAGTCCCAATGAGGACGAAAGCAACCCCGCAAACCACATTCCGTAGGAAATTGCCTCGCCGTGGGTCAGATATTCGTATTCAAAATAGGACTCGAGGGCGTGTCCTAAGGTATGGCCATAATTCAACACAGCTCTCAGTCCGCCTTCCCTTTCGTCACGCGAAACAACATCGGCTTTAATCGCACAAGAGCGAGCGATGATATACCGAAGAAACTTTGAATCACGGCTCAATATCGGCTGTTTATTCGCCTCCATAAAACTGAACAAATTCTCGTCCCGAATAACTCCATATTTGACAACCTCTGCCAAGCCGGAAATGAATTGTCTTTGGGGAAGTGTTTTAAGAGCGTCCGGATCTATCAAAACTGCTTTGGGTTGATAAAAGGCACCAATCAGATTCTTGGTCCCGCAGAAATCGATTGCGGTTTTTCCACCAATACCGGCATCGACCTGTGCAAGCAGTGTCGTTGGACATTGGATATAGGGTATCCCACGCATATATAAAGAAGCGGCCAAGCCGGTCATATCGCCGATTACGCCACCACCTAAGGCGACCAAACCCGAATCACGATTAAACCCAAATTCCGCCATTTTTCTTAAGATAGCGAAAAGAGTTTTCTCATTCTTCCTTGTTTCCGAATCATTTACAAATATCTTTTGAACTGGAATCCCCTGCCTTGAGAGCCAGGTGGCCAGTTGCCTTCCATGGACACGATATATTTTCTTTGATGCGACGATTGCCGTCTTCCTGGGGAAAAAATGGCGGACGAGCCCCTTTTCTGGATTTTTGAGCATTCCAGCCCGGACAAATATTGGATAACCGTTTCTTCCGAGGGAAAGATCGATTCGAAAGGTCAAGGCTCGAGCTCCAAAAATCTTTGGATTTATTGAGAAGAATTCTTCATTAGCAATTTCTTCAGGAGTAGTTTACAGGATTGGGCTGGGGTTCTTTCATCTGTTCGGATCATAATATCGGCCATGGAATAGAGTTTTTCTCGGCTTGAAAAAAGATTTTTAAATTCGGGAGTTGGTTTTTTTGAAATTCCGACCAGAGGTCTTTGAGTTCTCTTTTTAACGACCCTCTTCCAAACTGTGTTAAATTTCACCCTAAGCCAAACGACCTTCCCCCATCGCCTTAATCGCCGACGGTTTTCAGGGTCGGCCCAAGCCCCCCCGCCGGTGGCCAAAACAACTGATTTTTTTTTTGTGAGAACACGCACTCCTTGGCGCTCTATTTTTCGAAAATATTTTTCGCCTTTCGATTTGAAGATCACATGTATCGGTGACCGAGCTTTTTGCTCGATCCAATGGTCTAAATCATAAAAACCAATATTCAAAACTTTAGCTATTTTTTTACCAACAACGGATTTTCCAGACCCCATGAACCCGATCAGCACAATATTCTTTGAATCGGGGATCCGGGTTTTCAAATTAGTAATTTTTGAGATGATTTAAATATTGGCTATATCGCTTTTTTATCTCGGCCATGAAGTCGCCACCCATTTTTTCTAAAAAAGCGTCCATCAAGACCCAAGCAGCGACCGATTCGCCTATGACCGAAGCGGCCGGTAAAGCACAAACATCAGACCTCTCATAAGCCGCCTTGAGGACTTTCTTTGTATTGATATCCACCGACCGGAGGGGGGTTTTCAAGGTCGAAATGGGTTTTTTAGCAACCCGGATCACAATCGTTTCTCCATTGCTCATCCCCCCCTCGATGCCTCCAGCTCGATTTGTCGGATGGAAAAAACCATTCTTTCGTGAATAGGCGATCTCGTCATGGACCTTGGAACCGTAATTGAGGGAATTTTCGAAACCGGATCCGATCTCCACGCCTTTGACCGCTTGGATGCTCATCATGGCTTGAGCAAACCGTCCGTCCAATTTCCGGTCCCATTGAACGTGACTACCCAGACCCGCCGGAACACCCGTGATCCTAATTTCAAATATCCCGCCCAAGGTGTCTCCCTTGGATTTGGCTTGATCGATGGCCTGGATCGCTTTTTGCTCCGCGGAATGGTCTAACATCCTCACCGGCGAACGGTCTGCCAAAGTATTGAGGGACTTCTCATTAAATTTCATCGCTTTGGCGGTCACCGGTCCCAGGGCCAAGACAAAACTTTGCACCTGGATCCCGAAAGAAGCCAGGAATTTCTTCGCCACCGCTCCGGCCGCGACCCGAATTGTCGTTTCACGGGCGCTTGCCCTCTCAAGGATGTTGCGAAGGTCCCGATGGTCGTATTTCAATCCGCCGGGCAGGTCCGCGTGTCCCGGTCGCGGACGGACCAATGCGCGCTCGATCGTCCCTTCCCCGATCTCGGGGGACATGATCCTTTCCCAGTTCTCATAGTCCTTATTCTCGACCCAAAGGGTGATGGGCGAACCTAAGGTCTTCCCTTTCCGAACGCCGGAAAGAATCTCGACCCGGTCCGTTTCAATACTCATACGACCACCCCGACCATAGCCTTTTTGACGGCGAGCTAGATCTCGATCGATCTCCTCCGGAAGAACGGAAAGGTGAGCGGGAATACCCTCCAGGATGGCGATCAACCCTTTTCCGTGGGATTCACCGGCTGTCAAATAACGAATTGGCAATTTCAAACTCCATAACTTCAGCGTTGTGGCAAAAAAAAAGCGCCTTTGCAGGCGCTTTTAAAAGGTTAAGTTTAATCCTCTAAGATAGTTGGAGTGATGAAGATGATAAGTTCCTGCTTCCTATTCACCTTCTCGTGATCTTGGAACAACCCCCCAATGATCGGGATACTCGAAAGAAGGGGAACACCATTGACTTGATCCGTGGAAACCTCCCGAACCAACCCCCCAATCACGATTGTTTCACCATTTTTTGTTGTCAACTTCGTCGTTGCGGTCTGGACGTTAGTGGGTGGAGGGCCGCTGGGTGGTGCTGGCCCCGACTGCGATGTGATGGAGGCATTGATATCCGTGGTAATTCTTCCATCATCAGTAATAAGCGGTGTTACTTTAAGGTCGATTGGTAGTCCCACTTGTTGAAAAGTAGTGGTTGTTTGAATACCGACATTCGGCACAGTCGTGTCGGTCTTTTGTGTAATGATGACGTTCTCAGTTTCCTGGATTTCGGCCGGATGACCACTTTGCGTCGCAACCCTTGGGCGCGAAACTACTTTTCCCTTTTTCTTCGTGACAATCGCTTCAATAGTCGCGTTGATGTTCAACCCACTCCGCACAGTGCCAAAGGTAAGGATTCCAGCCACCCCATTCGAAGGCACTTGGCTTACGCCTGCGGTGAACGTGGGATCTCCAGTTGTCTTATTCCCTTTCCAATTGACGCCAATACCAAGATCATTTTCATCATCGACTTCGATAATACTGGATTCAATCAGGACTTGGGCCGGCTTTGCGTCCAACTCTTTGATTAGCTCCAAAAGAACACCCATGTTTGATGCTGTTTCCCATATCACCAAACTATTTCCATTTATTTGAATCGACCCAACGGCCGATATATAAGGCTTAAGAACCGTACTAACACTTGTTGGATCCGCATAATTCAACTTTACGACACGCGTAATTTTATCGCTGGCCGAATCACTATCTAGTTTCAAATCTTTAATTGCTTTTTTGTAACCATCAATGTCTGCACTTGTTCCGTTAAGAACAATTACATTTCTGCTGGGATCGATGATTGAATTGACAGCGTTTGAAGTCGGAAGTATTTGTCGGACCATAAGGTCCAAATTAGCAGAATTAAGCCCCCCCGCTGGCGTGACTAACTCTGTAACATGTGGAAGATTCGCTTTTGCCTGCTTCAAAACAGCCTGTTGCCCAATTCTTAACGTATTCCCTTGAAGATCATAATCATAGTTACCAGGAGAAAGAAGATCCGAAAGGGCAGCTTTAAACGGTATGTTTTTAAATTTTTGAGAAACAATTCCGTTGAGAGGGCCGCCTACAAAGTTAATATCAAACCCAGCTTCAGATACCAGCGTCTTGACAACAAGATTGATATCCGCACTCTCCACATCAAGGGAAACCAATTGATTAAGATTTCCTTTTTTTTCATTATCCTTAACGACCGGCTCGGGGGCAGAAAGAGAAACAACTATTTGATTGAGGTCTCGGTCCACCTGATACGTTGTTCCAGGAAGGATCGAAAGAAGGATTTCGGTCATGGGAGAGAATCCTTGGCGTATCTGCCGAAATTCGATCGAGAGTAGCCCTCCTTGCTTGGCCTCGACTGCGTCACTTTTAAAAGACTTTACTTTTGAAGAAATTTCAAGTTTGGTGTCGTTTAAATGGATAATTAGCCTTTCAGGCTGTGTCAATTTGCGAACCGTATATTTTGAAGGCCCATCCGCCGTCAAAACTAATTTCAATCCACTATTGGTTGGCCGTATGGAAGCATCGATAAGCCTTGAAAAAATGTTCTTTTCGTGACTCTCTTTGTTGGCCTGGATTTTCGCCCCAGTCTCATTGGCTTTCTCCTCAGACGATCCTGACTCAAGAGCAAAACCATTGTCATTTTTTATAAGCTTGAATGATTTTAAACCTCTTCCATCAACTACCAACCAAGCGGTAGTCCCGTGCATTGAAGAGCGAATTTGCGAGATACGCTCTCCACCAAGTTTGATAAGGGATTTAATTTGAAGTTTTGTATTCTTGAATTTGAAAACAATCTTAGAATCGCTTGAATCTTCTGACGGTTCAGGAAGAGCTTTTCCGATGATCTCCAATGATTCATCTGGGCTTCCCACATGGTTTATTTGGGCGATTGAACTTTCGTCATCATTTTTCTTGATCTTTGACTGATCACCCTTTGGCTTAATTGGTTCCTTTTTTGTGTCTTCCGAATTGGCGACAACCTTCGGTTTTTCTCCTCCACTTAAATCAATGTCAAGATCGGCCGCCAAACCAAAACTAAACATCAAAAAGAACAGGACAAACAGGAGCATTTTATTTTGACCCAAACATCTCATTTAAATTCTCCTTTATCTTTCTCGAGAACAAGCGACCTTCTGGTCCCCTTGGATCAAGATTACTTTGCTATCCGTTATGTCACCTATTACACCGTCAATAAGCTCGTTCGAGTCACTGTAAAGCCTTCTTGATTTCAAAGTATAACGAATGCTTGGATTCCCTTTCCAGGCAAAGAGTCCATAAGTTTCACCATTCATTACTATGGTTCCGTGGAATTCCAAATCGGCGATTGAAATTTGTGTGGGCCGATCCATGTTGTCCAATGGCACAAAAGGGTCTCTTCCTTTGTAGGTCGGAACATAAGGAACGGTTATAGAAAAATTGACAAAGACCGGTTCTGGAACATCCTGTTGCTGACAAAAGGATCGATCCAATATCAGGGAAAAAAACATCAAAAGAAAAATACTGAGCATTTTCATTTTGCTTGCACTCCACATACTGTCATTTGGGCGGAAATAGTTATTTTTGGATCATCGGTTGAACCCAAAGGCGTAACCGAGAGGTCCTTTGCAATCATGAGAAATCCGCTATTGAGACTTATCTCTTTTAAGAACCGCAATAGACCATCGAAATTCGTAGAAATCCTTACGATAGCGGGAAGTTCCACAAAAACATCCCTAGAACTAGGACCGGTATTCATGTTGAAATTAGTCAAGTAAACACCCGAACGGTTTTGTATGAGCCCAATGGCTTCAACCAATTTAGACTTGTCAATCGTTTTTGGGATCCGATTTTGCACCCACTCCAATTCACGCTGAACTGTATCCGCCCGCTTTTTAAATTCAGCATACTTCGCAACGATCTTTTTTGCGTCTTCTAAGTCCTTTTTTTTCTCTTCCAAAGTACTGCGCAATTTTTCTATTTCAGCCATTTTTGGTTTTAATAAAAATTGATAGTAGGCAAAAACCAATCCGCAAACCAAGATCACACCAAGGATGAGGTATTGTTGAATGGGGGTCAATTTCATTGATTTGAATCCATTACTCTAAAATCAATGGTGAATTGGCGCATTTTGGAATTGATTCCAACCACCGCAGCCGGATTGGTTTCGTCAAACAATATGTCTTTCACTAATCCCTGCGATTTTTGAAAATTTTTCCAAAAATTTCGATAGCCCTGGTCGGTAAAGGAATTACCTTTGACTGTGAATTTATTCGAATCATTTCCAGTACCTTGCGTAATCGCTGTTATCCAAACACCATCGGGCATATTTAAAGCAATTAGGTCAACGGCAACAAGAACCTTTCTTTGGGTTTCCGTGATCGTTCCAATTGTCTTTTTAGCAGCCGCTAGGCTCGCCTCTTTCCCTTCCAAATCTTTTACTTCGTTGATTTTATCCTGATAACTTTCCGACTCTTTTCGAACTTCCTCGATTTGTTTGTTCAAATCATTAACAACTCTTACTTTTTGGACATAAAAATACGCCAGAGTTAAAACCACAAATGCTAAAACACCTATCCCGCCCAAAATAAAAATAAATTCTTGGCGCTTTTTTTTCTCTTTAACGGGAACTAGATTGATTCTAATCACGTTTATTTTTCCCCTTGACGCAAAGCAAGCCCTAAACAAACTCCCATGTGATATTCCTTTTCGGAAAGGGCTTCAGCCTTTGCGTCTTTTTTGTTCAGTTCCAAATTTCTGAATGGGGAAAAAAGCTCTACAGGGATACCCAATTTATTGGCCAAAAACCTATTTACATTCTTCAGTCTGGCGCTTCCACCAAGTAATATCACTCTCTCGACCGTTTTTTTCCTAGCTTGGGTTTCATAATAATCGAACGAGCGTCTAATTTCCCCCAAGAGTTTATTCAAGATCGGAGTCATGACATCCGACATCCTAAGCACCCTGTCATCTTTTTGGGAAACGGTCGACAAACTAAAATCATCTTCTTCCATGGAAATTGCTCCATGGGATTTTTTCAGCTCCTCTGCTTCTGAAAACTTTATATTAAACTCTTTTTGAATTTCTCTAGTGAATTCGTTTCCCGCAACCGGAACATCCCGCGTAAATCGAGTGTTTTTGCCCTCGAGAATATTGATCGTAGTTAGAGAAGCTCCCAGGTTTATCAACGCTACTGTTTCATCACTATCTTCGACTTTGTTAATTTCAAAAGCGTTTTGAAGGGCAAAAGCATCAATATCAATTATTCTGGGTATCAGCCCCAAGCTCTTTAGGGTAGAAAGGTGTTGATCGACCACATCCACTTTTGCCGCTACCAAGAGAACATCTAATTTTTTTTGCCCATCTTCCTGCGTCTCACCCAAAATCTGAAAATCAAGGACCACCTGATCGATATTCAAAGGAATGTATTGCTCAGCCTCTTTCGAAATTGCTCCACGAAGTTCTTCCGGAGTCATGAATGGTAGTTTTACATAACGGATGATCACCGAGTCACCGGATAAAGAAGTGACAACATTTTTCGTTTTTATTCCGGTATCTTTGAATAGTTTTTTAATTGAATCGGCCAATAGGCCTTTTTGTCCGTCAAATACTTTCGTATCAGCTGAATCTCTCGGGATTTCGATCATCCCACCGTTGACCAAATGAAATTGACCATTCTGGCTCCTGACCTGAATAGCCTTAATGCTGGAGGAACCTATATCCAATCCGACTATGTTCTTGGAAAAGAGAGACATTTTTTTCCTAGTTTGCCTTTTTTAAAACATCTGCCTGTGTTGATTCTAAAAAACTTAGCTTTAAAACCAAAATATTATGTTTGAAAAGGCCATGAAAATAGTTTATTGGGGAATGCCAAATGAAAGGAACACAGGAAGGAAAAAGACTGGGGCTTGAAGAGTCGGCTGGTACGGCTTGAATTTTACAAATCGATAAGAGTTGTAAAGGCGTCGGAAAAATATTTCCACCTCTTGTTTGAGGTTAAAACAATGGGCGGCTTATACCGCCCATTGTTTTTCGCGGCCAAAATTTCCTTAATTATTCAAAACCATAGAAGGAATAAGGAATGCCTTTTGAATCCTTGACAGTGCTGTTTACATAAACATTCCCCAAGCCAGAATCATACATCCAGCCCGTAGCGCTACCTGTCGGAACCTGGCTTTGACCGGTCAAAGCCACACCGCTCCCCGAAGGGCTAGTCGCATTGGCAACGAACGCCCCCGTCACTTTAACGGGCGAAATGTTGTCCAAATAGCGGCTGAAAGCGTACGTGCTAAAAGAGTTCAACGTGGTAGGCCAAATACCCTGTTGATCCCCATAATAAATCGAAGCGGCGGATTTCAAGGAACCTAAGTTTCCTTTGGTTGATCCTTCGCGCGACTTTTCCAACATTTGCGCAAACCGCGGAATAGCGATTGCGGCCAAAATACCGATGATCGCGACAACGATCATCAGTTCAATAAGGGTAAACCCCTTGTTCTTCAAACGAATCATAACTACCTCCATTTTTCTAGGCCTAATTTTCGACCCATTAAGCCTGTACAAATTTTACCTTTACGGAACTTTTTTTGTCAACTTGAGCCTTACCCGACAACATTTCCGATTTCAAACATCGGCATAAACATGGCAACAACAATAAAACCAATTGTTACCCCAAGAAAAACGATCAAAATCGGCTCAATAATGGACGTAAGACCTTCAACGGCAGCATCAACTTCATCTTCATAAAAATCTGCGATTTTAGACAACATCGTGTCCAAAGCACCTGTTTCTTCTCCGACATTGATCATTTGAGTGACCATTGGCGGGAAAACCTTACTTTCCTTCAAAGGCTGGGTAAGAGTTTTCCCCTCTCTTACCGAATCCCGGGCATTGAAAATGGCCCTTTCCAAAACCAAATTTCCCGAAGTCTTGGCAACCGTTTCTAATGCATCCATGATCGGAACCCCTGATTTGATCAGTGTTCCCAGGGTCCTTGCGAACTTTGCAACGGACGCTTTTTGAGCCAATATTCCAAAAATAGGCAATCCCAATATCATTTTGTCCCAGTTATAGGCGCCCGTCTTGGTTTTGCGATACAGAGCAACGGCGACCCACACTAATGCAAAAAAGACGAGTAAAAGAAGTGCTTTTTTGCTAGATAGAAAATCGCTCACATTAATCAAAAATTGGGTCGGCGCCGGTAGCTTGGCACCAAAAGAAGCAAAAACATCGCGAAATGTCGGCACAACCTTCACCATCAAAAATATAACAACCAAAACCGCGACTGACATGACCACCACTGGGTACATCATGGCCGATTTAACTTTCCTCGCGACGCCTTCTGCCTTTTCAAGGTACTCGGACAATCGTTCAAAAATGACATCCAAAATACCCCCTTGTTCTCCCGCTTTGACCATATTGACATAGAGGGTATTAAAGACTTTTGGGAACTTTGCCATAGCTTCGGATAAAGGAACACCGTTTGAAATATCATCACGAACTTTGGTCATGACCGTTCGAAATTCCGGATTCTCCGCCTGTTCTGCAACGATCGTCAATCCTTGAAGGATCGGAAGCCCAGCATTGACCATAGTGGAGAATTGACGACTGAAAACGACGATATCCTTCGTGGTTACTTTTCCGCCTTTTTTTGTCAGGGAGGCTAGGAAAGCATCGATGCTGTTCAGCGCCGAAATGGAAACGATCTCTAAACGCTTCTGTCGGATCGCGGCGGCAGCGGACGCCTCATTCTGTGCATCAATCGTCCCATCCACTACCTTGCCCATACTGTTCTTGGCTTTGTACTTAAATGTTGGCACAGTTCCCCTTAAAAAAAGAAAGTCCTAAATTACACCTTTGATCATCCGCTGAAGTTCCTTGGGATCCAAGGTTCTGGAAAAAATCTCGTTATAGGTCACCAATTGCTTTTGGTAGAGCTCGAAAAGGGATTGGTTCATGGTTTGCATCCCGTACTCGGTTCCGGTTTGCATGGATGAATATATCTGATGGATCTTTTCCTCGCGGATCAGGTTACGAACAGCCGCCGTGGGGATCAGAACTTCAATGCCCATGCAACGACCGGATCCATAAGCTTTAGGCAGGAGTTGCTGGGAAAGCACGGCTTGAAGCACGAATGAACTCTGAGCCCGGATCTGCTGTTGTTGTCCCGCCGGGAAAACGTCGATGATACGGTTAATGGTTTGGATAGCGTCGACCGTATGCAAGGTTGCAAAGACCAAATGGCCCGTTTCGGCGATGGTCAAGGCGGCATTGACGGTTTCCAGATCGCGCATTTCCCCGATGAGGATCACGTCAGGATCTTGACGAAGTGCATATTTGAGCGCCGTGGCGAAAGTGTGGGTATCGGTCCCGACTTCCCGCTGGTTCACAATGGAGGACTTGTGGGTATGTACGTACTCGATCGGGTCCTCGATGGTGATGATATGGTGTTGTTGGTTTGTATTGATCCAGTCCAGCATGGCGGCCAAGGTCGTTGACTTCCCTGAACCCGTTGGCCCTGTTACCAATACCAGTCCCTTGGGAAGCTTCACGATGTCCTGGACCACAGCAGGAAGTTTAAGGTCTTCGAAGGAACGGATACTGGTAGGAATGTTACGAAGAGCGGCCGCAACGGCCCCGCGTTGCTGGTAAACGTTCATACGGACACGTCCAACGCCTTCCACACCGAAGGAAACATCCAATTCGTTATCTTTTTCGAATTTCTCCTTTTGTTCATCGGTGAGGATACTATAGATGAGTTGCTGTGTCGTCTCGGGCCTCAACTTTTCATATTCGGTTGGAGTAATGACCCCATCCACGCGGAGCATGGGGGGGGCTCCAGCAGTGATATGAAGGTCGGACGCACCCCGCTCGAACATCAGCCTCAACAATGTGTCGATATTTACCATAGGGTCCGGGAATCTCCTTTATCGATTTGACGGCCCATCAATGCCCTTCATCATCCGCCTCGTCCGCATGGGCCACGCGGAGAAGTTCCTCCACCGTGGTCATCCCTTTGAGGACCTTCTTGACCCCACATTCCCGCAGCGTTTGCATACCACCGGCCCGAGCCAATTTCTTCAATTCAGAGGCGGGTTTTCTCTGGAGAACACCTTTCTTAAAATCCTCGCTCAAGATCATGACCTCGTGGATCGCCATACGGCCTTTATAACCGGTACTGGAACAAGTAGCACATCCCGCTCCACGGTAAAGAGTCACCTTTTCCCCATTTGGATCCATTCCGAGTTCCTCCAGCAACTCCGGGGTCGCTTCAAAGGACTCCTTGCAATCCTTGCAGATACGCCGCAACAAACGCTGAGCCACGACACAATGGACGGTGGACGTGATCAGGAATGGCTCGATCCCCATATTGGTCATGCGAGTGACGGCCCCGGGAGCATCGTTGGTATGAAGGGTCGAAAAAACCAAGTGGCCGGTCAAGGCCGCGTTGATAGCGATCTCACCCGTCTCCTTATCACGGATTTCACCGACCATGATGACATCCGGATCTTGCCGCAAGAAGGATCTCAAGCCCGCCGCAAAGGTCAGGCCAATACCAGCCTTCGCATTGACTTGGTTGATACCAGGCAGGTTGTATTCAACCGGGTCCTCAATAGTGGAGATATTGGTGTCGGGATCATTGATGTAATGGAGCGCCGAGTAAAGCGTTGTGGATTTTCCGGACCCCGTGGGGCCCGTGACCAGGACCAATCCATAAGGTTCCACAATGGCTTTTTCGAATTTCGGAAGAATATCATCCTCGAAACCCAATTTAGGAAGGTCAAGGGAAAGGTTGGAAGAATCCAGGATACGCATGACGATCTTTTCCCCGAATTGAATGGGACAAATGGAAACACGAAGATCGATCTCCTTGCCCAAAACCTTAATCTTGATGCGTCCGTCCTGAGGAAGTCTGCGTTCCGCGATATCCAAGGAAGACATGATCTTGAGGCGGGACGAAATGGCCGCTGATAACTGCCGGGGCGGCGACTGGACTTCGTGGAGCACACCGTCGATCCGGTAACGGCACCGCAGTGATTTCTCGTAGGGTTCAATATGGATGTCACTGGCGCCTGAGCGCACGGCCTCGGTGAGGATCAGGTTCACCAACCGAACCACCGGGGCATCCTCGCCCGCGGCTTCCAGTTTGGAGATGTCCATCTCCTCGGCCTTCTCCTCCATGACCTCCAGGTTATCCCCAGCTCCCATAGAGTTGATGATCTCCTGCATGTCCCCGCCGGCTTCCGCACCTCCGCCACCACCGCCCAAGGCCGCAGCCGACCCATAGTATTTGGATTGCATGGCACGGATCTCGGTCTCGCCTGCAATCGCCGGTTCGACCTCGAACCCCGTCATCATCTTGATATCGTCGATGGCGAATACGTTCAGGGGATCCGCCATGGCCACAGTAAGCTTCTTGTCTTTTTTGACGATGGGGATCAAACAATGGTTGACCGCGATGGATTCGGGGACCGAAAAGACCACATCGTTCGGGATATCGCCTATCTCGGTCAAGTTAACGTGCGGGATGCCTAACTGAGTGCCGACGAATGCCATGATGACGTCCTGAGTGACGTAACCCTGGCTGATCAGAATCTTCTCGAGACGTCCCCCCTTGATCTTCTGCTCATGAAGGGCTTCTTGGAGCTGTTCCTCGCTGATAATGCCTTCATCGACCAGCATTTCGCCGAGGCGCTTTTTCATTGATTCAGGCATGGAAACCCTCGGATGGGAAAGGTGGCGGCAGGAACGGAACTTCGGGAAAAAGTATAAAATCCAAGAATTTTTAAGTCAACGATTGTGGGACCAGGGCCTATCGAACCCTCGATTGGGACAAGCGGTCCAGCAAGGCCCGCTTCATGACCTCCAGCGGAGCCTTCCGGCCGGTCCAAAGTTCCAAAGACAGGGCTCCCTGATGCAGAAGCATCCCCAAACCTCCCAAAGCGGGTAACCCTTGCCGCTTGGCCAGGCGAAGAAAAGCGGTCTCCCGGTGGTAAAGAAGATCGACCACCCAGGTCCCCGGACGTGCCCTTGCCAATCGGATCGGTGAGGGATCCCCAGTATCCAAGCCCAACGAGGTCGTTTGGATGACCCAATCCCGGCTCCGAAGCGCCCTTTCGCTCTCTGCAAGGGGCAGGGCGACCAAGGATAAGCCTCGGAATCGTTCCCGAAGGACGCGGATCATCCTTTCCGAATTTTTAAGGGTCCGGTTCCCGACCCATATCTCCCGCACACCGCTCAAGGCCATGGCATGCCCCACCGCTAGGGCCGATCCTCCGGCCCCGATCAGCAACCCACGGGATCCCTTCAGCTTTTTCCTCCAAGGTCCCAGAGAACGTAGGAATCCCTCACCGTCGGTGGAGGTCCCGATCCAGCGTCCACCTTTTCGATAGACCGTATTGACCGATCCCAGGTCCCGTGCCGCTCCCTCCACTCGATCGATCCAAGGGGAGATCTTCTCTTTATGCGGGACCGTGACGTTGCCACCCAAGACACCGGACGCCCTGAAGCGCTCAAGGGCTTGCGGGATCTCTTCGGACAAAAGATCGATGGGGACAAAGTCCCAGGGAAGGTTCAATGCCCGTAGGGCGGCGTTCTGCATGGCAGGTGAAAAACTATGGCTCACCGGATGACCCATCAAGAAAAGGAAAGGACGGCTCATTCGGCCCTCCAGGGTCAGGCTCCCATGGGGGAGATCCCCCCATAAAAGAATTGCAACATCGATAGGATCGAAACTCCGGCCGTCTCGGTCCTCAAAATAGGTGTCGGCAGGTGGACCGCGAGGGCCCCTTGCAGTTCGGCTTCCCGGACCTCGTCCGGGTCCCAACCACCTTCGGGTCCGACCAAGACCAGGATCTTTCCCGCCTTTGATTTTGATTCTAGCACCGTGCGTAGGGTCGGGGCTTCCTTTTCATAGGGAAGCAGGACCAGGTCGAAATCCTTGAACCGGGCCAAGAGGTCCTCCCACTCGGTCACCGGATCCAACCCGGGAACCTGATTACGGCCCGATTGCCGGCAGGCTTCCACAAGGATCTTTCCCCAACGATCGTTCTTATGCCCGAACTGGGCGGGATCGGGTCTGGAAACGCTCCGTCGCGACAGGAAGGGAATGAATCCATCGGCTCCGGCCTCACATCCTTGCCGGAGGACTAGGTCCATTTTGGAAGCTTTGGGAAGACTTTGGGCCAGGGTGATCCGCGCCCCCGTCGTTTGCGAAGAAGGCCCTTTTCGGGAGACGATCCGGACCATTGCCGCCTCCGGGTCTGTATCGACCAGGATCATGTCGTACTCATGGCCACTCTCATCGAAACCCTTGAGCGGCGCGCCTTCGGAAAAACGCAGGACCTTGAGAAGATAGGAAGAAGCGGAGGCCTCAAGACGGACCTCGGTCCGGTCAGCGGCCACCTTCTTCAGGAAAAGTCGCGGAATGAAGCTCACCGGTCCCTCGGGTGGGCCTTCAGGCCCGGTCATTTTTTGCGGGCGAAAAGGTTCTTGACTTGATGCAGGAACTTGGTCATCTGAGGCGTATTGTTCTCCTGGGTCATGGCCTGGAACTCCTCCAACAGTTTCTTTTGCTTGGAATTCAGGTCGGTCGGGGTCTCCACCACGACCGTCGCCATCAGATCGCCCGTATCTTCCGTTTGCGGGTTCTTCATCCCTTTTTCTCGCAGACGGAACACCTTGCCCGACTGGGTCCCCGCCGGCACCTTCATCTTGACCGGACCCGTCAGGGTCGGGACCTCGACCTCGGTGCCAAGCGCGGCTTGCACGAAGGAGATGGGGACCTTGCAATGAAGATCGCTCCCATCCCGCTCAAAAAAGTCATGGGCCTCCACATGGAGGAACACGTAAAGGTCCCCCGCCGGACCGCCGTTCACCCCGGCTTCCCCCTCACCGCGCAGGCGCAAGCGGGAACCCTCATCCACCCCAGCGGGCACTTTTACGGAGATGACCTTTTCTTTTTCGACCCGGCCGTTCCCCTTGCAGGTGGTGCAGGGTGAACCCGGCATCTCGCCTTGGCCCCCGCAACGGGTGCAGGTCCGGGCAATGGTGAAGAACCCTTGGGAAGCACGGATCTGTCCGGTCCCCTTGCAGGTCGTGCAGACCACCCGGCCCGATCCCGGCTTGGCGCCGGATCCGTGACAGGTCTCGCAGGTGGACAGCTTTTGGACCTTGATCTCCTTCGAGGTCCCGAAGGCGGCCTCTTCGAAGGTCAGGTGCAGGTCATAGCGAAGGTCGTCGCCCTCCTGGGCTTGGGACCGGGCCCGTCCCCGCCCGCCGGCGGCGCCACCGGTGAAGAAGTTGCTGAAAACGTCCCCGAAAATATCCTCGAAGTCGGCGGCATTTCCGAAGTCCTGGGGCCGGAAGCCCCCGCCACCGAACCCTCCCGGGCCGCCTGCCCCGACCCCGGCATGGCCGAACTGGTCGTAGGCGGTCTTCTTCTGGGGATCGGAAAGCACCTCATAGGCTTCGTTGATCTCTTTGAACTTCTCTTCGGCCTCTTTGTTGTTGGGATTGGCGTCCGGATGGTATTTTTTAGCCATGGTCCGATAGGCCTTCTTGAGGTCATCGGCCGACGCGGACTTGGGAACTCCGAGAAGCTCATAATAATCTTTTTTATTTGCCATGGTTTCTTTCATTTTCAGCTCCCAAACGCCTGAAATTTAGGGAGGGAGCCGCCGGGTTTCAATCACCGGCACGAGGGTCGTGGGGCGGGTTTCACGGTCCGTTCGATTTCGGACCGCCTCGTCGCGCTCAAACTACCATTGGGGCTCAGGGGCGTAAAGAGGGCAGTTATCGGGGAAAAAGATCAAATTGGCCTTGCGATAAAAAGCTCTTCTCTTCTAAACTACGAAAGCTTTTTCAAGGAAAAGCATGGGTCCCTCCCCACGGGGAGAGCGAAATTAGAAGGAGGCAGATCATGCCTTATGTGATTACCGAGAAGTGCCTGGGCGAGGTCTATGCCCAATGTGTCGATGTTTGCCCCGTGAATTGCATCCACCCGGGGGATTACAAGGGCCAGCCCTTCATGATCATCAACCCCGAGGAGTGCACCGAATGCACCAGCTGCTACTCGGCCTGCCCCATCGGCGCCATCGTGGAAGGCGCGGACAAGGATCCGGAATACGCCAAGATCAACGCGGAATTGGCCCCGACCTTCAAGAACAATCCTCCGGTCGCCACCCGCCCGGCCAACGATCCTCCGAAGCGTCCGGACGTCAACAAGCTGGTCAACTAAGGCTTAAGACGACAAAGGCCGCTTCCCCCAAAGGGGAGCGGCCTTTTTTATTTCACTAACCCTAGAACTAGAAATAGTAATACATTTTCCCGAGTTCCTTTGTGTAGCTAGCGGGATCGCATTTTGTATTTCGATGAACAGGTATCTCTTCCACCCTTTTCTCCTCAATCCAATCAACACAACACATTCCTCTATCTGCCGTTTTTGGATCGACCGAGTAATTGTGGTAAGTAATGACAATCTTTCCATTAACTTTTCTTATGTCAGCATCGTCATTATGATGCATAGTTGCACTTGTAACGACATTCATACTTCCGTCATCAGTAAAGCTCACGTTGTTTCCAAAATCTGCCGGGTCGTAATCGCCTTTTTCACGAATTACATCCATAACATATTGATAACTCAGCCCGCTAAGATCGAACACATTTCCCTTATATTCAGTAGTGAGCGACTGTATCAAAATATCTCGTCTAACAGCGTCGCCAATCAATGAAAATGCATCGGGTAAATCCTGAACAACATTGTCAATTTTTTCCGAACCACACAAGACATAGTCACCATCTTCTAATTTCACAAAAAAACAAAGAACGTCGTTGTCAAATGCTTTTTCCAACGCCCATACGTTTTTGACTTTTATTTTCTCTTCCAGATGTTCGGCCTTGAAATACAAAACATCAAAATCGTCTTTTATTTCGATCGTTTGGTTTAGGAGATCGCCAAGGACAATCTGGCCATTTGGTCGGACAATAATATCCGCCAAGCCTTGAGAACAAAGGTTCGCCGATTTTTCGACAGCTTTAGAATAACCACCACGTGCAGCTCTCAAATACCATTCAAAGGCCGTTTTGTAGTCTTTCGAAAAACCATAGCCCTGTTCGAAATAAGCTCCAATTTTGAACTGGGCGGTCGCATTGTTTCTGTTGGCTAGCCATAGGTAACCTTGGCTCAATACTTGAGGCAAGGCAAAAACATAAATTAACGAGCTGAAAATCAAGAAACACAACAAATAGACCAATACTCGCCATCTTAAAAGCTGTCGAATTTTCATGAAGACCTTGCCCGATAATCTCTTCTAGAAAATATTAGACCTTCTGGTAGATCTCCGACCCGGTCTCAACGAAGGTCTCGGACATCTTCTTCATGCCCTCCTCCAGCGCCTTATCCTCGGTCATCCCCAGTTCCTTCGCGTAGTCCCGCACGTCCTGGGTGATCTTCATGCTGCAGAACTTGGGGCCGCACATGGAGCAGAAATGCGCCACCTTGGCGCCGTCCGCCGGCAGGGTCTCATCGTGGTATTCCCGCGCGCGTTCCGGGTCCAAGGCCAGGTTGAACTGGTCCTCCCAACGGAACTCGAAGCGGGCCTTGGACAAGGCGTTGTCCCATCGCTGGGCGGCCGGATGGCCCTTGGCCAGATCCGCCGCATGGGCCGCGATCTTGTAGGCGATGACCCCGGCGCGCACGTCCTCTTTGTTCGGCAAACCCAAATGCTCCTTCGGGGTCACGTAGCAGAGCATGGCCGTCCCGTACCAGCCGATCATGGCCGCGCCGATGGCGCTGGTAATGTGGTCGTAACCCGGGGCGATATCGGTGGTCAGGGGCCCCAAAGTATAGAAAGGCGCTTCGTGGCACTCCTTCAATTGGCGATCCATGTTCTCCTTGATCAAATGCATAGGCACGTGGCCCGGACCCTCGATCATGACCTGCACATCGTGCTTCCAGGCCTTCTGGGTCAGTTCACCCAAGGTATGGAGCTCGCCGAATTGGGCTTCGTCATTAGCGTCCTCGATCGAACCTGGCCGCAAACCATCGCCTAAGCTGAAGGAGACGTTGTAGGCCTTCATGATCTCGCAGATCTCCTCGAAATGCGTATAGGTGAAGTTCTCTTTGTGGTGCGCCAGGCACCACTTGGCGTGGATGGACCCGCCCCGGGAAACGATGCCGGTGCGGCGGTTGGCTGTCAGGGGCACATAACGAAGCAGCACACCGGCGTGAATGGTGAAGTAATCAACACCCTGCTCAGCCTGCTCGATGAGGGTGTCCCGGAAGATCTCCCAGGTCAGGTCCTCGGCGATGCCGCCGACCTTTTCCAGGGCCTGGTAGATGGGCACAGTGCCAACGGGCACGGGGCAATTGCGGATGATCCATTCCCGTGTCTCGTGGATGTTCTTCCCGGTGGACAGGTCCATCAAGGTGTCCCCGCCCCAGCGGACCGACCAGACCATCTTCTCGACCTCTTCTTCGATGGAGGAGGCCACGGCAGAATTTCCGATGTTGGTGTTGATCTTCACCAGGAAGTTGCGTCCGATGGCCATCGGCTCCACTTCCAGATGATTGATGTTGGACGGGATGATGGCCCGGCCTCGGGCCACCTCGTCACGAACGAACTCGGGAGTAATGACCGGGGGCATGATGGCCCCAAAAGCCTGACCCGGGTGGATGCGGCCCTTACCGGCGCCTTCCTGGACCAGTTGGTTCTCCCGGATGGCGATATATTCCATCTCGGGGGTGATGATGCCCTTCTTGGCGTAATGCATCTGACTGACGTTCTTCCCCGCCTTGGCCTTCAGGGGCTTGCGGCCCGCGGCTCCCGGGAACACTTCCACATCTTGGGCCGCCTTGCCTTTATAGGAGCTTTCGACCTCCTCCACATCCCCACGCTTCAGGATCCAATCCTTCCGAAGGGGTTCCAATCCCTTGCGCAGGTCGATGATGGCGGTGGGGTCCGTGTAGGGACCACTAGTGTCATAAACGGTGAAGGGGGCGTTCTCTTCCTGGCCATTCCCGGTCTTGGTCGGGTTCAGCTGGATCTCCCGCATGGGCACATGGACATGGTGTTCGCCACCGCCAACATAGACCTTCCGGGAGCCGGGGAAGGGGGTGCGGGTCACGCCTTCCTGAAGGATGGCTTTTCGGCTTCCGTTGCTCGGGCCCATGGATTGTCCTTGTTTTTCAGGGAGTTAAAAACGTGTAAAGGAAAGCATAAAGGCGACCAAGGGGGATTGCAACCGAACCCAGGCTCTAGGGCAACCCTTCGAGACGCCTTTGGCTCCTCAGGGCAAACCCTCTTCCACCCGGTAACATCCATAGCGGATCTTCTTGAACTTCAAGGCGGCGGGATGCCCCAGGAGCTTGGAGAATTCCTCCAATGATCGCAGGCCCTCCTGGGCCCGCTTCAAGTTGGCCTTCAAAAGGTCGCCCGCATTGCCCCGTTGTTTCTCGCCGTTTTCCCTCGTGCCACGCCCCAGATCGCCCGCCACATCCCGGGAAATCCGGCGCAGGCGGTCGGAAGCGAACAGGCCCTTTTCGGCCTCGGTCACTTGGTGGCGGAGTTTTTTCAATCGGTTCAAAAGGGCGGGGTCGTCCAGGAGGAACCGGGCCACATCCTCGGCCACCCGCAAACCCTCACGGACCCGGTTGCAGTTGGCATCCAGGGCACGTTGGACCTTCCGGATCGGTGGAGAAGTTTTCAAAAAGACCCTCGTCCATGCGGGAAAAAAGGGGAGATCCTCAGGATTCCTTCCGGACCATCTTGGGGACCGCGTTGGCTACGGTCTTCTTGCTGAACATGGGCTTGGGGGCCTTCTTGGGCTTCAAGAGGGTCCCTTTGACCTCGCTCTTCTTGCCCAAAGGAGCAGCACCCTTGTCCCCCTTCTTGTCGCCTTTTGCGGCCGCGGCCTTTTTGTCCTCCACCGGAGGAACGGCGGGTTTCTTGCCCTTGTCCATGCCCGGTACCGGGTGCTCGGGATTCTTCGGGAAGAGGGGAGCGGTGATCTTGATGGACTTGCCCTTTTGGGGGGTCACGGGCTTCCTGGCCTCGTCGGAGGAAGTCTTGCGCTTGGGGACCTCTTCCTTCACAAAAACGTCATTCTTGAGGATGGGCACGGCCGAGATACGGCTGATCTTGCCTGCGAAATCCAGGTCCTTCCCATAGCCCTTTTGGATCAGCGCCTTTCCCTCGTTGACCTCGCGTAACAGGTCAGGGATGCGTCCTTGCCAAGGCTTGTAATAGGCCAGCGCTTCCTTGGCGCTCTCGCTCAGGACCACCGGATCGGAGCCCAAGGTGCTTTGGAGGAAATCCACCAACATGCCCGCGAAGACCGAATCTTCCGGACCGCCGGCACAGACCACGACCACATCGCGCTTGGCGCGAAGGCAGGAATCATAGACATCGCCCAGGTTCACGAAGGAACCCAACAGGGTCGCCTTGGTATTCTTCAGGAGACGCAGGGGAGAGGGTGAGGAGAAGGCCACCAACCTCCCCTTCACCTTATCACGGTTCGAATCCAACGGAGAGCCCCCCAGGTGGAACCCGGGGATCTTCTCCCAATCACGCTCACCGGCCAGGAGACCCTCGCCGCGCTTTTGTTTCTCGAAGATCCTCTTGGCCGAACCCGGTTCGGGGCACATGGCCACCGCCGTGGCGCCGTGGTAGAGATAGACGGGGATGGAGGTCGTGGCGCGCAGGACATCCGCCAGCACCACGGTCGCGTTCTGCATGACCGTCGGCTTGGCGTCCTTGAACTCGAAATAGACGGTGATCTTCAATGGCGGCTCCATCGATCGGATTTATAACGGCAACGGTCCCAGGTCAGTGTTGGCTGTCCCCGCCCCGGTCCTTCTTGTTCTTCATGAACTGCTCCACATAGTGTGTCGAATAATGTCCCCGCTTGAAGGCGTCGCTCTCCAGGATCACCTTCAGGAAGTCGGTGGTGGTGTACACCCCCTCGACCACCAGCTCATCCAAGGCACGGAGCATGCGTTTGATGGCCTCGATCCGGGTAGGGGCATGGACGATGATCTTGGCGAGCATCGAATCGTAATAGGGGGGGATCTTGTAGCCCTGATAAAGGTGCGTATCCACCCGCACACCGGGGCCACCCGGCACATGGTAGGTCGTGACGGTGCCCGGCGAGGGGCGGAAGCCGTCGTCCGGGTTCTCGGCGTTGATGCGGCATTCAATGGCATGTCCCCGGGGCTCCAGCACGTCCTTCTTGATGGACAGGCGCTCGCCCGCCGCGATCTTGATCTGTTCTTTGATGATATCGATCCCGGTCGTCAGCTCGGTCACCGGATGCTCGACCTGGACACGGGTGTTCATTTCCATGAAGTAGAAATCCCCGTGCTTATCCATGAGGAACTCGATGGTCCCGGCGGAGGTGTATTTGACCTCCTTGGCCAGCTTTAGGGCGTATTTCCCCAGCTTTTTACGCATTTTGTCGGTCAGGGCGGAGGAAGGCGCCTCTTCGATGAGCTTCTGGTGGTTCCGTTGGATGGTGCAATCCCGCTCGCCCAAGTGCATCACATGGCCGAACTCGTCGCCCAGGATCTGCACCTCGATGTGGCGCGGGTCCTCGATGTATTTCTCGATATAGACCTCGGGGTTGCCGAAAGCGGCCTCGGCCTCGGTGCGGGCCGTCTGGAAGGCCTGGGTCAGGGAAAGGTCGGTGTGGGCCACCCGCATGCCCTTGCCGCCGCCGCCGGCGGAGGCCTTGATGATGACCGGGTATTTCACCCGCTTGGCGACCTCGAGGGCCTGCTTCTCGTCCTTCACCGGCCCGTCGGAACCCGGTGTGGTCGGCGCACCGGCCGCCTTGGCGGTGCGGATGGCCGCCACCTTGTCGCCCATGAGACGGATGACCTCGGGCTTGGGGCCGATGAATTTGATCTGGCAGCTGGAACAGACCTCGGCGAAGTGCGCGTTCTCGGCGAGGAAGCCGTAGCCGGGATGGATGGCCTCGGCGTCGGTGATCTCGGCGGCGCTGATGAGGGCCGGGATGTTGAGGTAGCTTTCCTTGCTGAAGGCCTTGCCGATGCAGACGCTCTCGTCGGCCAGGTGCACATGGAGCGAATCGGCGTCGGCCTGGGAATAGACCGCCACGGTCTTCACGCCCAATTCCTTGCAGGCCCGGATGATGCGCAGGGCGATCTCCCCGCGGTTGGCGATCAGGATCTTTTTGAACACTCGATGTTTCCCTTTGTTGGTCTGTTGATGTTCTTCAAGGCGCGGCCTTACTTCGCGTCCCCGTGTCTCCGCGCCGGGTTTTGGTCTTAATTCGATTCGACGACGATCAGGGGCTGGTTGAACTCGACGGCCTGGCCATTTTGCACCAGGATCTTGGTGACCTTGCCGGCCACCTCGGATTTCACTTCGTTCATGAGCTTCATGGCTTCGATGATGCAATAGACCTGGCCCACCTTGATGGAGTCCCCTTCCTCGATGAAGGGCTTCGCGTCAGGCGACGGCGACCGGTAGAAGGTGCCAACCATGGGGGAGTTCAGGGTATTCCCGGATTCCGCCTTGGCGGCGGGAGCGGCCGGAGCCGGGGCGCCGGAAGCAGGGGCGGCCGCAGCGGCGACCATCGGCATGGCGGGCATCATGGGAGCGGCGTAAGCGGCGGCTGGCCCACGGCGCAGGTGGACCTTCATCCCGCCCTGCTCGAAATGGACCTCGGAGAGGTCCGAAGCATCCATCAGGGCGATGACGTCCTGGACGAGGGCGAGTTTGGAGCTGACCTTGACCTTCTTCACGGCCGGGGTCTCGACCTTCTTTTTCTTTTCGGGCTTGGATCCTTCGCTCTTTTCAGCGGCGTTCGACATGACGGCTCCTTTCGGATAGGAACGGCTGGTAAAGGTTGGGTTAGACGCGCTCGATGTATTCGCCGGTGCGGGTATCGACCTTGATCGTGTCCCCTTCTTTCACGAAAAGGGGGACCTGGATCTCCGCTCCGGTCTCCAGGGTCGCCGGCTTGGTGGCGTTCGACACGCGATCGCCCTTGATGCCCGGTTCGGAAGATGCGACCTTCAGGTTGACGGTGATCGGCAGCTTCACGCTGATGGGGCGCTCCTTGTAAAAAAGGACCTCGATGGCCATCTCGTCCTTCAGCCATTGATGCCCCTCGCCCACTTCATCCTCGGTGAGTTCTAACTGCTCGTAGGTCTCGGTATCCATGAAGACGAACTTATCGCCTTGTTTATAGAGATACTGCATTTCCTTCTCTTCGACCGGCGGCTCCTTGACCGATTCCCAGCTATCCAGGGTCTTATCGGTAACGGTGCCCATTTCGACGTTCTTAAGCTTCAAGCGGACAAACCCCCCGCCCTTGCCCGGCTTCACGTGCTGAAAAGAAACGACCCGGTAGAGGATATTGTCAAATTCGGCCATATTGCCGGCCCGCAGGTCCATGACAGTGATCATCGAAAAGCCTCCAGAGGAATCAGGAAAAACCCTTATTTTGTTGACTTTTTACACAAAAAACCTAAAAAAACCCTTATTTTTAGCGGTTTTTTTGGCAAAAGAGGGGGCATTTTACAGGAACTTATCCAGGCCGTCAAACAGTCGAGTATGAAAGCCTGAAAAAGCCTTATTTTTGGCCCAAGATTTTACTTTAAAACCCTTTGAACAACTAAGGGTGGAAGTCGGTAGGAGGGTCCACCTGGACCGAAAGGGTCTTGCTCTCCCAAGGCAGGGTCAGCCGATAGGCATGAAGCATCAGGCGGGGATAGCCTCCAACCGGCAATGGGTCGCCATAGAGGGGGTCCCCCAGAAGGGGATGACCTAAGCGGAAGAGATGGACCCGGATCTGGTGCCGCCGTCCGGTCAAAAGGTCCAGTTCCAGAAGGCTGACGGACCCCCTGGAGCCTGTGCTATCAGGGCTTTCATCCACTTTCAGGACACGGTAGATGGTCTGACTGGGTTTACCCTTGGGGTCCACCCCCACCCTCCCCGACCCGAAGGTCTTCAGGGGAGAATCGATGCGACCCTCCCGGGGGTCAGGCACCCCTTGCACCCAGCCGAGATAGGTCTTGCCCACCTCCCGGCCTTCCCAAAGAAGGTTCAAGGCCCGGTGGGTCGGGGCGTCCTTGGCGAAAGCGACGAGGCCGCTGGTCTCCCGGTCGATCCGGTGGACCACATAGGCCTTTTTTCGGATATGGCTGGAGACCTCATCGACTAGGAGGGTTCCTTGCTCCTCTCCCCGCCCGGGAATGACCAATTGCCCAACGGGCTTATCGACCACGATGAGGTGGGGATCCTCAAAAATGACGCGCAGGGTCTTTTTAATAGCTGTCATTGCGATGAATGGCCGCCGAATAGGCGGACGTTTATGACGAAGCAACCCCAGTCTAAATAAATCATCCCTTGGACTTCTTTTTCTTCCGGTCCAGCTCTTTGAACACTTCCTTCGCGTTATAGATCGCGTTCATGGCCTTAGGGAACCCCGCATAGACCGACATCTGCAGGAGCGTCTCCACGATCTCTTCCCGGGTACATCCCACTCGCAAGGCCCCTTTGATATGGGACTTCAGTTGGAGCGGAGCCGATCCCAAAGTGGTCAAGGAGGCAATGGTCAACAGTTGGCGAGTCTTCAAGTCCAACCCTGGGCGGGTATAGATATCCCCGAAGGCGAACTCGGTCACGAACCTCCCTAGGTCCGGGGCGATGTCCTTCACGCTCTCCAAGGTCGCCTTAGCGACCGGGCCATGGATCTCTTCGAATTTTTTGAACCCTTTTTCAAATCGCTCTTTGGACATTGCCTATCCCCGGTTTTTATTCGTCGATGAACCTTCTATGCCACAACTCCACCGTCAACAACCCATACAAAAGCAGGTGATGATCCTTCTTGCCGGACAGATGCTCCTGCAACAGTTCCTCGGTGCGGGCGATATTGAAATAGCCTCGCTTCTGAAATTTCTCGGAATGGAGAATATCCACCAACAGAGGCCTTAATTCTTTCCGGAACCAGGGGCCCAGGGGCACGCCGAAACCCATCTTGCGGCGGTTGATGATCTCTTTCGGCAGATTCTTGGCCGCAGCCTTCTTGAGGATGTATTTCCCCGTGCTTCCCTTGAGTTTTAAGCTCGAAGGCAACGAAAAGGCGAATTCCACCAAACGGTGGTCCAGGTAGGGCACCCGGGCCTCCAAGGAAGCCGCCATGCTCATGCGGTCCACCTTGGTCAAGAGATCGTCCGGTAGCCAGGTCTTCAGGTCCATATAGAGCATCAGGTTCAGGTTGTCGAAGCCATAGGGCTCGGCGCCCTCGAAGATTCGCTCCAGTGATTCCTCGACCTTGGAATGTTCCATCTCGTACAAAAGCTTGTCCCCGGCCAGCCCCTGCAGGGTCTCCTCCAGGCAAAGCCTCGACCAGGCGATATGGCGCTTCACCAGGTCCTCTTTGTTCAAGGCCTGCCAGGCCTGTTTGTACGGGTCCTTCATCCTTCCCGTCACGAAGGGCACCAAGGCCTTGAGCCAGCCAGGCGCCAGGCTCACCTTGCCCGAAAGCTGGTCGTAGGAATAGCGGCGGTAGCCTCCAAAAAGCTCGTCCGCCCCCTCCCCCGTCAGCACGCCTTTCACTTCCTGCCGGGCGAAAAGGGATACCACGAAAGTGGGCAGGATGGCCGGATCGATGACCGGATCGTCCTGGTATTTCATCAACTTGGGAATGAGGTCGTTCAGCATCTGGGCGTTGACCATGATCTCCCGGTGCTGGGTCTTGAAGTGGTTGGCCACCCTCTGGGCGAAACGCAATTCGTTGAAATCACGTTGGTTCTCGAAACCCACCGCGTAGGTACGGATGGGTTTCTGGCCCAACTGGACCATGGTCGCCACCACGTAGGAGGAGTCCACCCCGCCCGAAAGGAAGGCCCCCAGGGGCACGTCCGCCATCAGCTGTTCCTTGACGCTCTCGGAGAACCGGATGCGCAGTTCCTCGACCAGGCTCTTCTCCTCCGAGGCGCTGACCTTTTCCTTGCTGTGGGTGGTGACCTTCGGCAGGGTCCAAAAGGGCTTCACCGCCATACGCCCGCCCTGGCAGACCAGCGTGTGGCCCGCCGGGAGCTTACGGATGCCTTTGAAAAGGGTGTCGGGGGTCGGCACATATTGCAGGGTCATGAGGGTGAGGATCTGTTTCGAATCGACGGTCCTCGGCACCGTGTCGAGCGTCAGGAGCGACTTGATCTCGGAGGCGAAGACCAGGTTGCCGTCGGCCACCGTGTAATAGAGGGGTTTGACCCCCAGGTGGTCCCGGCCCAGGACGAGCTTTTGGTAGGTCTCGTCCCACAAGGCGAAGGCGAACATGCCCCGCAGTTTCTCCACGAACTTCTCGCCGTATTCGGCGTAAGCGTGGACGAGGACCTCCACGTCCGAATGGCTGGAGAAATGGTGTCCCTTCTCGAGAAGGGGCTCCCGCAATTCCTTATGGTTGTAGATCTCGCCGTTGCAGACGACCCAGATGTTGTTGCGGTGGTTGGACATGGGCTGGGCGCCACCCTCTACGTCCACGATGGAAAGGCGGGTCATGCCCAGGCCCACCGGACCCTTCTGGTAATAGCCGTGATCGTCCGGGCCCCGGTGTTTGAGGGCCTCGGTCATGGCTTCCAGGTGCCGCATCTTCAGCGGCAGGCCCGGCTTGAATTGGTTGAAACCGGCGATGCCGCACATGCAGAACACCCCAATTTTCAATTCTTAACGTTGAATTATGAATTCGAGGAATTTCCACTTCGTGGAAATGGACCATCATTCAAAATCAAGAACTCAACATTCAAAATTTTATTTCAGCAGATAGACCACTTCCACCTGGGCGTTCACTTCGCTTTGTCCTTGGGCGATGGGGGGCGCGTTCGACTCCATCGCGACGTTCGCCCGCATGGCCATCATGGGGCGCGGAGTGGGGATATAGGACGAGACTTGGTTGATGGAAAAGACCTTGTCCAGTTCGGCGTCGGCCGAGCGGGCGAGGGTCTGGGCCTTGGTATGGGCGTCCGCCATGGCGGCCTTGAGGGCCTCCAGTCCCAATTTGGAAGGGTCCGAAAAACCGAAGCTGGGCCCTTCGACCTGGCCCACCTCTTTCTCGGTCACCGCCTCCAGCACCTGCCCCACCTGGTCCAGGTCCTTGACCAGGACCTTGATGCGGTTGGTCACGGTATAACCCACCCGTTGGGCCTGGTTGCCGTTCTTGTCGTATTTGTACTTGGGCTGGATGTTGTAATCGATGGTCTGGAAGTCCTTCTCGGAAATGCCGAAGGACTTGATGGCGGCGAAGATGGCCTGCATCTTCTTGCGGGCCTTGGCCGACGCGTCCTTGAGTTGGGCGCTGTCCTCGACCACCCCGAAGACGATCTCCGCCTGGTCGGGCACCGCCGTGATCTTCCCTTCTCCCTGCACCCGCACCGTGCGTTGTTTGGAAATGTCCTGGGCCCAAGCCCCGCTCACCGCCAGGACGAAAAAACTCAACACCATCCAGTTCCTATTCTTGATCGTTCTCATGCCTTGCCACCTTTCCTCGCGGCCTCTTTCAGCACTTTTTCCAAAAGGGCGCCCGAAGCCTTCCATCGGTAATTCTTGAGGATGAAGCGCCTGCCCTTTTTCGCTTCGGTCTGGTAACGGCGGGGGGATCTGAGGACCTTGACCACCTGGGCGGCCAGTTCCCCTTCGGTCCCACCTACTATAACCCCGCTGCGGTCCTTGGCCGGTAGCCAGCCCACCGCTTGGGGCGTGGCCACGACCGGAACCCCCATCGCGAGCGATAAAGCGACCTTGTTCTGCATCCCCGAGGCGACCCGTAAGGGCGCCAGGGTCAGACACGCCTGGGACACATAAGGTTCCACGAAAGGCACCCATCCGGTGACCAAAAGGTCCCGGCCATTGTGATATCGGGCCAATCTCCTCCGGGGGCTCCCCCCCACCGCGGCGAAGACCGCATCCGGGACCTCTCGTTTGACCTTGGGCCAGACCCTCTTCAGGAACCAAAGGGCTCCATCCTCGTTGGGGGCGTAGCCCATGTTCCCGACGAAGCTGACGGCCTTATCCGAGGGATAGATCCGGTCCTTCTTCGATCCCGCCGGCTTTTGGGGATCCACCCCATTGGGAATGACGACGACCTTGCCGGCGGGCACGCCGTTCTCCAGGAGGACCTGCGCGTCGGTCCTGCTGATGACGACCGTCCGGGCCGCCTTGTCGGACCATTCGACCTCCTCCCTCTGGAGGAACCAATGGTCCCACTTGGCCGCCATCCGCCGGGAGAACCGGGCATTCGGGATGTTCCGTAGTTGGCCGGAATAGCCCGCCAGGCTGTCGGTCAGTTCCATCACGACGGGAACGCCGGGGTTCCCCTCGAAAGCCGCGGGCGCCATGCGAAGGCGATGGGCCAGGACCACATTGATGGACCGGCCGTCCGGGGTCTCCCAGTAGCCCTTGAGGATCTCCCGCAGGTCCGGGGAGAAATAGGCCGACACGTTCAGGGACTGGCCGATCAAGGCCCCGCCCAAGAGGTTGAAGAAGAAGTCCAGGTCATGGATGGGCAGGGCCGTGGCCTGGCGGCAGAGCGGTTCCAACTTCCCGAGGTGGGCCAAGTCCTCCTCGACCCGGGTCAGGCAGAAGAGATCGATCTTGTGGCCGCGGCTTTTGAGGTAGCGGAGGAAATGGTAAAGGCGGAGCTTGTCCCCATCGTGGGGCGGATAGGGGACGAGGGGGGTCAGGACAAGGATGTTCAATGGGTCTTCCTTTTCGCGACCCAGGCCGTGAACCCGACCGACACGAGCACCCAAAAAGCGCCGACGACGTAGCTTTGCCAAGCCACCACCGGGGCTTGGAAGGCCGGTTCCCAGGAGGCCAAGGGAAGATGGAGGAAGCCCCCGGCGATCTTGAGGATCATGTTCTCGCCTTCCAGCTTGTTATACCGCATCCAGGGCACGGCGGCCAAAAGCCAATCCACCAGGACCCCAACGGCCACCGAAAGCAACGCCAGCCGCTTTCCCCATCCATCGTTCTTCAGGTCCTCCACCGCCGGATGGATCATCACCAGGAGCATGGGGGTGAGTCCCACCCAGTAACGGGCGGCGGGGGTCAGCCCCAGATTTTCGTAGAAGGACATGAAAAGGTAGAAGAAGAGGCTCGTCGCCACCACCAAACGCCCCAAGGGCTTTTTCCCCATCCACAGCAAGGCGCCACCCGTCACCGCCAAACCGAAGGCCGGGAAGTGGAACCAGAGCCCGCACTCTTGGTCGAGCAAAAGCCCGAAAAAACCGTTCCAGAAGTGGTCCAACCGGAAGAGCGAAGTGAAGGGTTCGTTATGCGCGCCCAAGGGCGTCCAAACCCCGTAGAGGACGCGGAAGTAGAGGGACAACAAAGCCACGGGTATGGCGAATCCCACCGCCAGATTCAAAATGTCCCGAAATTTGGTTTTAGGGATTTTGTTTTTCTTCGCGTCTTCGCGTCTTCGCGGTGAATCCTTTTCTTTCAAGATCTCCCAGAGCGTCACCAACCCAAATGGGATCAGGATCAGCGCGTTACGGTTGTGCATCCAAAGCATCAGGCCCAGCGTCAAACCCAGCCAGTTCCAACGTTTTTTGAGGAAAAGGAGCATTCCCAAGGCTACCAAGACCGCCGTGGGGATCTCCGGGAACACCAGTCCCGAGAACAAAAGGAGCGGGCTCGAGAAAAGACCGATGATGCCCGTCGCGTGGACCGGCCAACCCTTGGCCCCCGATTCCTCCAGGACCCGGAGGGAAAGAAAAAGGGCCAGGGCCGCTAGAAGGGCCATGGTCAGGGCCGCCCCCAATCGTCCCGCCAGGACGAAACCCGGCAGGACCAGCAAGGCCGGCCCCAAAGGATGATGACTATAACGCCGTCCCTCGATCACATGCTCCAACCCTTGGGGCTCCAAAACTCCCCGGTGATAGAACTTTTCGTAGTCGTGGTTGGCGTAGTTGTTCGCCAGGTCCAGGTCCCCGTCATGGGCCAGGCTATAGGCCATCAAAAGGTAATGAGGTTCGTCGCCGCTCAGGTCGCAAACGGAGGCCGTCCATAAGGTCGCGCCCAGGAAAAGGAACAGGCCGACGGATCCGAACAAGGTGGAATCCTTGGGGCCGGTCTTATAGGAACCCGCCAACAGCAACCGCGCGAAAAGGAACAGGTGGGTGAGCCAAAGGACGCCGAAAAGGACCTCCAGTTTCCTTTCCGGGAAGTCGTGCGGGGCGGGCAAGTGCAAGGACAACACCCAAGGCGCCGCCAGCAACCCAAGCCAGGGCAAATGGGTCAGGAGGATCGGCTTCCAGAAGGGTCCGACCTTCTTCGGCAGGAGCTTCTTCGCCAGCGCCCATTCCAGGAACAAAAGGAGCGACCCAACGAAGGGCAAGACCCAGAGGAACTGGAAGGACAAAGAAAAGTTCGTATGACTGTCGGGAAGGATCGCGAAGTTCAAAGGGCGGAACCTTTCACCTTCTCATAGACCTTCAGGGTCTCCCGGGCGGTGCGGTCCCAATTGAACAACGCGGCCCGCTTGAGGCCCTTCCGGATGAGCGACCTTCGAAGAGCCGGGCTCTTCATGGCCCTCTCCACCGCTTTGGCCATGGCCACCGGGTCCCTCGGGTCCACGGTCAGCGCCGCGTCCCCCGCCACCTCGGGCAGGGCCGAACCATTGGAGGTCACCACCGGAACCCCGCTCGAAAAAGCCTCTAACACCGGCAAGCCGAAACCTTCCAGCAAGGAGGGGAAAAGGAACAGGTCCACTTCGGCGTAGGTGGCGGCCAAGACCCAGGATGGGACCTGGCCCGCCCATTCCAGCCGGTCGCCCACACCCAACTGGATGGCCTCCTCCAGGTAGTTCGTGGACCGCAGTTCGGCCTGGTCCATCCCCACGATGACCATCTGGAAGGAAAACCCCTCGTCCTTCAACCACTTGGCGCATTTGAGGATGTTCGGGATGTTCTTTCGCTCATCCGCCGCGCCATGCACCAGGATCTTGAAGAGCTTCGAGGGCTTGCGGGGCCGCCGGGGGAAAAGGCTCCGGTCCACGCCTTCCAGGGTCACGGTGATCTTTCCTGGAGCGACGCCCATCTGTTCGACGATGCATTTCTTGGAGTACTCGGAGACCGTCAGGATGGCCCGGGCCTTTTCCGCCGAGCGGGGATTGGCCCAACGTTTATAGAGATAGACCAGGCGGTACCAGGGTCCCGCGTGGGGCCGCACTTCCCGCAAGGGCCTCAAGTGGAAGGTGTCATGCAGGGTCAGCACATAGGGGAGATCGCCAAAGGTCGTACCCGAATTGTCCGTGTAATGGAGCAGGTCGAGCCCCATCCGTTCGGCCGCCCTGGGCAAAAGGACCTGTTCGTAATAAGCGGGATTCGAAATGGGCACTTCGACCCCACGGAATCGGGGGTTGGAAAGCCGGTCCCGGAGGGCCTTGGGCGCGTTGAAAAGCGCGTAACGATTGACCTTGTCGACGCGGGAGAGGCCCAGGATCAGATTGGCCGTATAGGTGCCGACGCCCCGCTTGTAGGCCAACCGGGCGTCGATCCCGATGTAGAGAGGTCGTTGGGAGACGGTTCTCTTGCCGGGGGGTTTTGCCATGACCTCAATAGCCTTTCTTGGCGTCTTGGCGTCTTGGCGGTGGACTATTTCTTTCTTGTCTTTTCGGCATGGTCAACGAGCATCACGGGAATGCCGTTCTCGACAGGGTAGCGGTTGTGGCAGGCCGTGCATTCGATCGCATTGTCCTTCTCCCGTACCGCCGAACCGCAGGCCGGGCAGATCAAGATATTGAGTAGCTCGCTCGAGATCATAATTTCACTTTCCTTTGAGGTTTTGGATTCTTCTAATTCTTAATTTTGAATTTTTAATGCTTAATTTCGTCCATTAAAAATTAAGAATTAAAAACTCAAAACTGCCTCGTCTTAGCGGTCAGGACGATCCCCCCGCCCATGCCGGGCAAAAGACCGTTCCCGATTATATCCGTAATATCCAGGACTGCACGGCCGAATGGCTCGCCCAAAAGACCCAATAGCCTCTCCAAAAACCGGGGCAATTTAAGGAAATGGATGGTCTCGACGGTCACGCTTTCGAACCCCGCCTTCCGGCCCAACTCCCTCAGTTCGGCGGGACCGAAGAAGAAAAGATGGTCGGTCTGCTTGGCCTTGTGGGCCTTGTTCACGAAAGGCAGGAGCCTTTTGAAGTAGGACTTGTCGTTGGTCACCGTCACCACCAGGACCCCGCCGGGCTTCAAAAGCCGCCTCGCCTCGGCAAAGACCCTGGCCGGGTCGTAACAATGATCGATGGCTTCCTTCACCAGCACACCCTGGGCGGTCATATCGGGCAGGGGCACCTGTTCGGCCATGCCCCGGATGAAGCCTATCCCGAAAGTCTCGATATCCCTTTGTTTCAACTGCTCCCCGGAGGGTTCCACCCCCAGGTAATTCCAGACCCTGGCACGCCCACGAGCTTGGAGGAATGCGGCGAATTCACCCCGCCCGGCTCCCAGGTCCACCAAAAGCGGACGGCCGGTCATGGCCCCGGACTCATGGAAATTCTTGTCCAGGATGGCCTCGACCTTCTCGTCCAAGCGCCGGTAGCGGAGCCTCATGAGGGCGGTCAGGGACTTGAGGAAGTCGTCGTCATCCCAATGGGATTGAAGGGATCTCCATTTTTGGTAATTGGATTCGGTCAACGGATACCTTCCGAAGGATGATCAGGGACTCACTTCACCGAAAGAACGGAAAGGTCCAAAGGGCACAGCTCAGGAGCAATAGTATCGCATAGACCGCGTAGAAAAAGACCCAGAGCGGTTCCAGCAGGTAATGCAGGATGACCATCAGGGCCCACTGATGGGTGGCCCCTTGGGAATGTCCTTTGCGCTCCGCCTTGTCCAGGGCGCGGTTGATGCGGTCGATATTCTCGAAGCGGGCCACCAGAAAGAACTCGATGAACTTGCGGAAGAACCCCGGGAAGGGCCGGACGACCTCCCGAAAAAAGGTCTCCATCTTTTGCGCCCATTCCCGCCCCACCACCCGGGCCGGCAGGGGCACTAACTCCGCCGCCTTGAGGAAGAGCGAACCCAGGAGGCTCTCCAGGACCATCTGGAGCGAGAAGACCCAACCCCCGAAAGCGCCGTTCAGGACCCCCACCACGAAGATATAGATCAACGGTTTGGCTGAAGTCGCGGGATAAAGACCCCGGAACAAAAGGGCGACCCCGCCCGCCAGGCACAGGCCGATGCCAAGCCCCAGTCCGATCCCCTTCAGGAACATCATTGCGATCTTGCCCACTAAATCACCGCCGAAAGAATGGATTGGCCACCGATGAAGGCGATGAATGGGATAGTCCGGAAGACTTAACCATCCGTGTACATCTCGTTCATCGGTGGCTGAACAGGTTTTAGCCTCGCCTTAAAAGAAAAGACATAATATCCCGGCAAAAGCCGCCTACCTCGCTAACTTCACATTTTTGCCTGGTCCAACAAAATTGTCCTTCCCAAGCTTGTCTTTCCCGCGATTTCCTTCGGTTTCCTGGTCCCGAATTGGCCCCTTAATTGCTTTTCTTATACCTCAACATGACCGATCGCCGATCCGAGGTGCCCCATGCAATTCGAGAACTACCAGACCGAGACCTTCTATGACGAACTTTTCGAGAATTCCGGACGGCCCCGCAAGAGCGCCGCGCCGCTGATCGACCGCATCAAGGCCATGGCGCCGGGCGACCTGGTCCGACGGCAGAAGGCCGCCGAGACCGAACTGCTCCAGATGGGCATCACCTTCACCGTTTACGGCAACAACGACGGCACCGAAAAAATATTTCCCTTCGACATCATCCCCCGCATCGTGCCCAACCCCGATTGGAAGGCCATCGAGAAGGGCCTCATCCAGCGCATCACCGCCTTGAACCTCTTCATCGACGACATCTATCACGACCGCAAGATCGTCAAGGACAAGACCATCCCCACCGAGGTGATCCTTTCCTCCCACGGCCTCAAGACCCAGTGCCAGGGGCTCAACCCCTCCAAGGGCATCTGGATCCACATCACCGGCACCGACCTGGTGCGCGATAAGGACGGCGGCTATTACGTGCTGGAGGACAACCTGCGCTGCCCCTCGGGCGTGTCCTATGTACTGGAGAACCGCAACGTCCTCAAGCGCACCCTGCCCCAGGTCTTCCAGAACATGGCGGTCAAGCCCGTGGAGGATTATCCCCTGCGCCTGCTGGAGACCCTCGGCCATGTTTCCCCCAGCGGGGTTTCCAAACCCCGGATCGTGGTGCTCACTCCCGGGCCCTACAACTCGGCCTATTTCGAGCACGCCTTCCTGGCCCAACAGATGGGCGCCGAACTGGTGGAGGGCCGCGACCTGGTGGTCTCGGGCGGTTACGTGAAGCTTCGCACCACCCGGGGTTATGAACGGGTGGACGTCATCTACCGCCGGGTGGACGACGACTTCATGGACCCCCAGACCTTCAACGGCGATTCCACTTTGGGCGTCCCCGGCCTCTTCGAGGTCTATAAGGCCGGCAAGGTGGCCTTGGCCAATGCCATCGGCACCGGCATCGCCGACGACAAGGGCATCTATCCCTACGTGCCCGACATGATCCGCTATTACCTCAAGGAGGACCCGGTCCTTCCCAACGTGACCACCTTCGTCTGTTGGGAGGAGGACCAACGCAAGCACGTCCTCCAGAACCTCGAAAAGTTCGTGGTGAAAGCCGTCGGTCAGGCGGGGGGCTACGGCATGCTGGTGGGGCCGCACTCGACCAAGGCCGAGCGCGAGAAGTTCGCCGGGCTCATCCAGGCCAACCCCCGCAACTACATCGCCCAGCCGACCCTCTCCCTCTCGCGGGTCCCCGTCATCGTGGAGGACCACTTCGAGGGGCGGCACGTGGACCTGCGGCCTTACGTGCTCTACGGCAAGAACGTCTATGTGCTTCCCGGAGGGCTCACCCGGGTGGCCCTGAAGAAAGGGTCCCTGGTGGTCAATTCATCCCAGGGGGGCGGCAGCAAGGATACCTGGGTGCTGGAGGACCCGGCCAAGATGCCGACTGGATACGGAGTGGAGGGGCCGGCGGTTTGACCGATCGCATCGAGTAACAACGCTTAAAGGAAACGTCATGACCGATCACGCTCGATCAGGTTCGAGAAATTCAAGATCCGGGGGTTTTGAGTCGGGAGTTAAAGGCTCGAATATGGCTTTGAACTCCTCGCTCTCCACTTCCAACTCCTCACGGGTGGCCCCATGCTAAGCCGCCTCGCCGATTCCCTTTACTGGACGGGCCGTTACGTGGAGCGGGCCGAGAACGTTGCCCGTTTCATCGGGGTGAACCTCAATCTCATCCTCGACACGCCCGAACTCGACGGCTACCGCCAATGGCAGCCCCTGGTGGTGACCACCGGCGACTATCACGACTTCGAACTGCGCTACGACGAACCCTCGGCCCAGAACGTCACCCGCTTCCTCCTCTGGGACCCGGACAACCCCAATTCGGTCTTCTCCAGCATCCGACAGGCCCGGGAGAACGCCCGCACCATGCGGGAGGTCATTTCCAGCGAGATGTGGGAGCAGTTGAACAGCTTCTATCTCATGGTGCAGGGCGCCGCCGGCCACCCGGACGCGGGCATCGAGACCCTCAACACCTTCTGCCGCAACGTGAAGGTCCTCAGCCACCTTTTCTCCGGCATCACCGACGCCACCCTCTCCCACGGTGAGGCCTGGCACTTCTTCAACATGGGCCGCCTGATGGAGCGGGCCGACAAGACCGCCCGCATCCTGGACGTGAAATACTTCATCCTCCTGCCCAAGGTGGAGGACGTGGGGACCCCCTACGACAACATCCTCTGGACGGCCCTGTTGCGGTCGGCCAGCGCCAGCGAGATGTACCGGAAGAAACACAGCCTCATCCAACCCCCGAAAGTGGCCGAGTTCCTCATCCTCGACCGGGACTTCCCCCGCTCCATGAGCTATTGCGTCACCGAATCCGAACGTTCCTTGAGGGCCATCACCGGGTCCCCCGCCGGGACCTACTGCAACCCGGTGGAACAGCGCATGGGCCGCCTGCGATCCGAGCTCGACTATGCCGATATCAGCGCGATCATCGCCTCGGGACTGCACGAATACCTGGATAATTTCCAGGCCAAATTGAATTCCGTGGGCGAGGCCCTTTTCGCCTATTATTTCGCCGCGTCCCCCGCCTGGGGGGCACCCGATCCCGATCAGGAAAGGCAGGAACAATGACCTTTTGCATCGCCATGAAGGTGAAGGAGGGCCTGGTGGCCCTGGCCGATACCCGCATCACCAGCGGCATGGAGCAGATCACCGCCCGCAAGGTTTCCGTCCACCAGAACGGCAACCACTCCTTTTTTCTGATGACCTCCGGGCTCCGCTCCGCCCGGGACAAGGCCCTCACCTACTTCGAGGAGAAGCTGGAGGCCAGTTGGGATTCCTACGACAAGCTCTACAAGGCGGTGAACATCTTTTCCGAACAGGTGCGCCGGGTCATCCACGAGGACAAGAAGGCCCTGGAGGAGGCGGGATACCACTTCAACCTCTACTCCATCGTGGGGGGCCAGCTTTCCAACGACGCCGAGCACAAGCTCTACCTGGTCTATCCCCAGGGCAACTGGGTGGAGGTCACCGAGAGCACCCCTTATTACGCCATCGGGGAGTCGGCCTATGGAAAACCCCTCATCGACCGGGCGCTCCATTACGAAAGTTCCATGGAACTGGCCATGAAACTCGGTTACCTGGCCTTCGAGGCCACGCGCACCAGCGCCACCGACGTGGACTTCCCCATCGACATGGTCCTCTACCGCAAGGGGACCTACAAGATGCTGGAGACCCGCTACGAGCGGGAGGACCTGGCCAACGTCACGGCCTGGTGGAAGAAACGGGTCCGGGAAACGGTCGAGCTTTGCCCGGCCGATTGGGCCCAAAAGGCCCTTCAGAAACTGCCTGAAAAATGAATTTTTCACCCTGAGGAAGCGGAAGAAAAAATATTTTTGAACTTCGCCCCTTCGTTCCTTCGCGGTCAGGGGGCGGTTCCAGCCGTTCTTGTTGGAGGTGCTTATGCGTTTCGAGATCGAACATCGGTTGAACTACACCTATAGCCGGGAGGTGTTCCTGGAGCCAACCTCCATCCGCCTCAAGCCCCGGGCCGATTTCAGCCAAAGCCTGGAATCCTTCGAGCTCAAGGTCGATCCCGGGCCCCAGGGGCTTTCCGAGACCCTGGACCTCTACAACAACCACGAGGTGCTGGCCTGGTTCGCCGGCAAGCACTCCCATTTCAACCTCACGGTGCGAAGCCGCGTCAGCACCCTCCTGGACAATCCCTTCCACTACCTCATCACCGACCCCCTGGTGCTCCACCTGCCCGCCCGCTACGGCCCCGATCAGGCGGGGCTCACCCCCTATCTCAAGCCCGCGCCCGACCCCTCGGTCGTCAACCTGGCCCAGGACCTGTTGAAGGAAAGCGACGACAACGCCCTGAACTTCCTCTTCCACGCCACCGACCATATCCACCGGGAGTTCCAGCACGTGGCGCGCCCCCAGGGCGACGCCCTGCCCGCCCACAAGACCCTCAAACGGCGGGAAGGGGCCTGCCGGGACCTGGCCGTTCTCCTGGTGGACGTCTGCCGGGCCATGGGACTGGCGGCCCGCTTCGTGAGCGGCTACAAGTTCGATCCCGGCTCCAAGGACGCCCACGACCTGCACGCCTGGACCGAGATCTACCTGCCCGGCGCGGGCTGGCGGGGTTACGACCCCAGTTGGGGCCTGGCCGTGTCCGACCTTCATATCCCCATCGCCGCCGGCCCCTCGCCCACGGAGGCCGCCGCGGTCTCCGGCACCTTCCGCGGCTCGGACGCGCTTTCCAAACTGGACTACCAGGTGGAGATCCGGAACCTGGAACCCTCCTCCAAGAGCAACGCCGTCCTTTAGAACTTTGCCGTCCTCGGCAATGAATCTATACTTTTCCGGGTGAGAACCCGACTCCACCCCTTCCCCATCCTTTGGCTTTATTTCTCTCTGATCCTGTCCGCCAACCTCGTCCTCGCGCTGGCTCCCTTTTCCCCAGCGACGAAATCCTGGTGCGCTTTGGCCGCCTTGACGCTCGGTGCTCTTCTTGCCCTTCGCGTTCCTAACCGACCCAAGGACCTTCCCAACCTCTTGACGAGGGACCGGTCTTTTTTGGACCCATCGCCCATGTTGTTCCTGGCCTTCATCACGTTGGGCCTCTTCATGCGTTTCTATCGATTGTTTTCCATCCCTGGGTGGCCTGATCCCGACGAATCCATGCATTCCCTCAACGCCTTTCATTTGGAGCGTTTCGGAGATCTCCATTTTTTCTATACCTGCAATCAAGCCCCTTTCCTTTTCACATGGCTGTTGGCCTTCTGGTTCAAGCTCGTAGGCCCCGGCCCATCCAGCCTTTGGCTCCTCACAGCCCTCATATCCGCACTGGTCGTCCCCCTCCTTTTCCTCACAGCGCGCACCTATTTCACGAAAGGGGTCTCCTGGATCTTGACCGCTTTCGGGGCACTGGCCTGGTGGGGTCTCGTTACGGGGCGTAATGGCAACGCCCCGATCCTGCTCCCTTGGGCCGAATGTTCCTCCCTCTGGATGCTTGGCAAGGTCCTAAAAGAGCCCCGGACCCGACGGCGGCGGGCCTTCGCTTTCGCCCTGGGCTTGGCGCTCAGCCTTGGCTTCTACTCTTATCCTCCCGGTTGGGGCCCCATGGCCTTAGGGATCATCCTCTTGGCCTTGCCCACCCTTTGGAAGGATAAGGGCGCCCTGGTCCTTTTTCTCGGCACGCTCACGGCCCTGCTTTCTCCCCTTGTTTTTTTCGCTTTCCAAAACCATTACGGGAGCTACATCAACACCATTCGATGGGGTTCGGATTCTTTCAACCCGATGTTCCAAGTCCTTGTTTCGAGTTCCTATTTGACCGGCCTTTTTTGGGGGAAGATGGATGGCGATTATTACGGCCCCTATTGGGGAGGTTTGTTCGATCCCCTGACCGCAAGCCTCTTCGTTATGGGCGTTCTCTTCGCCATCAGGGCTCGTAAGGACCCCTTCTGGAAATGCGTCGGTTTGGCTTTCGTGTTGGCCTTGCTCCCGGGGATCCTTTCCGCCAATCTGGAGTTCTACCGGATTTTTTTGACCTTTCCGCTCGTCCTGGGTTTTGCCGCCTGGGGATGTGACGGCCTTGCCTCCCAACTCCCTTCCCGAAAGAGACCCTGGTTCTTAGGGCTGGTCCTGATAGGGATGGCCGCTTTCAACCTCTATCACTTCCTGGGCCCCTATCAGGACCGTTGGAAGACCCCCGGACCCTCCTGGGAGCGCTACCGTTCGGCGGCGAACGCCCGGGCCTTCCGGATCATCGAGGCCATGGAAAAGAAATGGGGGCCGGGATGCGTCCTCCAGAATTTCCCGAGCGACATGTTCGACCAATCCCTGACCTTGGCCGACTATCCTTTGGATCGCGCAGTTGAGGAAGGAGGCGGACCCTTGAAAGCGCCTTGGATCGCCGTCCTAGCCAACGATCATTACGGCTCCTTCCTTCAAGAGCGATTCCCCGGCGGTCGTTGGTTCTCCCTGTCCAAGGACCTGGGAGCAGAGGACGGAGGCCTGGGCCTCGGGCTCTTCCCACGTGGATCCATCCCGCAAAATGTCTTGAAAGCTTGGATGGCGGCCAACGACGCCTTCGGTGAGGTGGCTTACGTCTTCCTGAACCGGCCGACCGGCAGGGACTATTCAGGGCCTTTGGGAACCTTGGAACACCTTCACTCCTTGACCGAGAAGGACCCTTTCCTGGAATCCTGTTTTTGGGAGAAATCCTACTATTTACATCTGCAGAACAGTGCTTTCGGGGACCAGCGTAAGCGGGAGAATTTTGAAGCCGCCCTGGAGGATCTGCGCCAGGCCTTGTCAAAAGGCTACCCGGCCGCCCATCTTTTCAACGAATTGGGCTGTCTGCTCTGGCTGGCCAAGGACAGGGCCGGCGCACAAAAGGCCTTCGAACGTTCCGTCCAAATGGCTCCCGATTTCGGGCCGGCCCTTTCGAACCTTAAGGCGGTCCAAACCGTCGGAGCCACCCTCCCCAAGCCCTGAAACTGGATTTAGCCCATCCCCACTTCTATACTTTTCCCCACATGACCACCCCCGCCCCAGATACCGAAACGACCGGCTTCAACGGCCTCCGCGTCGCCGCCTTCGAAAGCCGCATGGCCGGGGAAATGGAAGCCCTCATCACCCGTCACGGCGGCCAGGCCCTGGTCGCCCCCTCCATGCGGGAAGTGCCCCTCTCCGAGAACAAGAAGGCCCTGCGCTTCTTCGAGACCCTCCAGCAGGGCCAGATCGACATCGTCGTCTTCATGACCGGGGTGGGCACCCGGGCCCTCTTCGAGGTGCTGGAAGCCAACTTCGCGCCCAGCCGCATCAAACAGGCCTTCAAGCATGCGGCGCTGGTGGCCCGGGGCCCCAAGTCGGTGAAGGCGCTCACCGAGAAGGGCCTGAAGTCCTCCGTGACCGTCCCCGAGCCCAACACCTGGCGCGAGGTGTTGGAGACCATGGCCACCTTCCGGCCCTTGAAGGGCCAGCGGGTCGCCGTGCAGGAATACGGCGTGACCAACACCGAGTTCATGGAAGGGCTCCTGCAGCAGGGCGTAAGCGAAGCCATGAGCGTGCCCGTCTATAAGTGGGCGCTGCCCGAGGATCCCCGGCCCCTTCAGGCCCTCCTGGAACGCATCATCGAGGGCGACGCCCAGGTGGCGCTTTTCACCAGCGCCCAGCAGGTCCGCAATGTCTTCGAGGTGGCCCAAAAGATGGGCCAGTCCGCCGAACTGAACGATGCCTTCCAGCGCCTGGTCATCGGCTCCGTCGGGAGCGTCTGCTCGGAGGCGCTGAGGGAATTCGGCCTCGAGCCCGACCTGGAACCCGGACATCCCAAGATGGGTTTCCTGGTGAAGGAAACGGCCGAGCGGTCCTTCGAGCTCTGCCAAAAGAAGGCCGCCCAGTTGATCCAGACCATGGACAGGCGCCCGGCCAAGACCCTGGCCTCCCCTTCCGAGAGCTCCTTCCTGAAGGCCTGCCGGAGGGAAGCGGTGGACCGCACCCCCATGTGGATCATGCGCCAGGCCGGGCGCTACCTGCCCGAATACCGGGAGATCCGCTCGAAGGTCCCCTTCCTGGAGCTTTGCAAGACCCCCGAACTGGCCGCCGAGGTCACCGTGACCGCCCAACAGGTGCTGGATGTGGACGCCGCCATCCTCTTCGCCGACATCCTGCTCATCGCCGAACCGCTCGGCTTTCAGCTCACCTTCGGGGAGGGCGAGGGCCCGGTCATCCATAATCCCTTCCGGGGCGGCCAGGACCTGGCCCGCATCCAGAACGCGGACATTACCTATGAATTGGAATACGTCATGCGGGCGGTCCGGCTCATCCGCGCGGGCCTCAAGCCCCATATCCCCCTCATCGGCTTCGCCGGGGCCCCTTTCACCCTGGCCTCCTATCTCATCGAGGGGGGCGGCTCGAAGGACTACCTGAAGACCCGTGCGGTCCTCACCGACATCAAGGTCTGGGACGAGCTGATGAAGAAACTGGTGGCGGCCACGGTCGCCTATTTGAACGGGCAGGCCGAGGCGGGGGCCCAGGCCCTGCAATTGTTCGATTCCTGGGTGGGTATCCTGGCCCCCGAGGAATTCCAGCGGCTCGTGCTTCCCTACCTGAAGCTCCTTTTCGGACAGTTGAAGAAGCTCCAGCCCAGCATCCCGCTCATCTATTTCGGCACCCAAACCGCTCCTTTCTATCCCTATTTCCGGCAGATGGGGGCCTCGGTCTTCGGGGTGGATTGGCGCATGGACCTCGACAAGGCCTGGAAGCTGCTGGGGCCTTTCGCGGTTCAGGGCAACCTGAACCCCGAGATCCTCCTGACCGACCCGGACACGGTCCGCCGGGAGACCGAAAAGGTCCTCCGGCAGGCGGCGGGTCAACCGGGCCATATCTTCAACTTGGGCCACGGCATCCTGCCCAAGACCCCCATGGAGAACGTCTGGGCCATGATCGAAACGGTGAAAAATTGGAAGCCATGATCCACCGCGAAGGAGCGAAGACGCGAAGAGAATCGACAAGATCCAAAGGATATTTTTCTCGTTTTGCTTCAACTATCTTTCGGGGTCTTTCTTCGTGCCTTCGCACTTTCGCGGTCAATAGGTCTTAGCATGAAAAATTTCGACGCGGTCCTTCTCATCGGCTTCGGCGGCCCGGAACGGCCCGAGGACGTCGTTCCCTTCCTGGAGGACGTGACCGCCGGTCGCGGCGTCCCGCCGGAGCGCCTCAAGCTCGTGGCCAAGCAATATGAGAGGATCGGCGGGGTCTCGCCCTACAATCGCCTCACCCGGGACCAGGCCCAGGCCCTCGAAAAGCTCCTCAAGGCCCGGGGCCTCGACATTCCCGTCTCCGTCGGGTTCGCCCATTACGCGCCCCGCATCCAGGACGCCCTCCTGGACCTCTCCCGGCAGGACAAGAAGGAGGTATTCGCCATCGTCATGGCCCCCCACCGCAGTCCCGCCTCCTTCGAAAAATACCTGAAGAAGGTGGACGAGGCCCTGGCGGAGATCGCGGCCCAGCGCCGTCCCGTCCCCCGCGTCACCTACGCGCCCGAATGGCACAAGCGGCCCGGTTTCATCAATGCCATCGCCGCCCACGTGCAGGAAGGCTATGCCCAACTGTCCGCCGAGGAGAAGGCCCGTCACCGGGCCGAGCTCATCCTCACCGCCCACAGCATCCCCCGGAAGATGGCCCACGATTCGGGCTATTCCCGGCAGTTCGAGGAGACCTGCCAGTTGGTCACCGAAAAGGTGGGCATGCCCTATTACCAGACGGCCTTCACCAGCCGCTCGGGCCGCCCCGAGGATCCCTGGCTGGAACCCGACCTGACGGAGTTCATCGACCGGCGCACCTATGAGACACTGGCCGCCTGCGTGGTGGCCCCCATCGGCTTCCTGGTGGACCACGTGGAAGTGCTTTACGACATCGACGTACTGGCCCAGGACAAGGCCAAGTGGAAAGGGCTCCACATGGTGCGGGCCAAGACCGTCGGGACCCATCCTTCCTTCATCGCCATGCTCGCCTCTTTAGTGGAAGAAGCGCAAAACCCTCTTTGACCACAGAGTGCTCAGAGAACACAGAGACTGCCAAGACTTCGGATCTTTTGCCTTTTGAGGGGTTCCATCACAAAATGGGCCTTTGCCTTACTCTGGGAACTCTGAGTTCTCTGTGGTTCAAAAATCATCTGGGACGGATATGAATTCAAAAAGAGTGACCATCATCGGGGCAGGTGTCAGCGGCCTGGCCTGCGCCCACCGTCTTTTGGAAATTTCCAAAGAGAAGAACATTTCCCTGGAATTGAACGTTCTCGACGGGGCCTCCAAGGCGGGGGGGACCCTGACCACCGTGGAAAAGAACGGGTTTGTCATGGAGGAAGGCCCGGATTGTTTCATCACCGAGAAACCGGCAGGCCTGGAGATCTGCAAGAGGCTCGGCCTCGAGGACCAGCTCATCCGTACCAATCCAAACCTGAAACAGTCCTACATCCTCAAGGGGGACCGGCTCCATCCCATCCCCGAGGGCTTCTACATGCTGGCCCCCTCCCGCCTGATGCCCCTCATGACCACACCCTTGCTCTCCCCCTGGGGCAAGCTCCGGGCGGCCCTGGAACCGCTCATCCCCGTCCGCAAGGACCCACAGGACGAGAGCGTGGGCGCCTTCGTCCGGCGCCGTTTGGGGAATGAGGTCCTGGAGGCTTTGGCCCAGCCCCTGGTCGGGGGGGTCTATAACGCCGATCCGGACGACCTGAGCCTCAACGCCTGCACCCCCCGTTTCCGGGAGATGGAACTGAAATATGGTTCGCTCCTGAAAGCCATGGCGGCCCGCCGCTTGAACGCCCAGGCGCAGGTCTCGGGAGCTCGTTATTCCCTCTTCGTCAGCCTTAAGAAAGGCATGACCACACTGGGCCAGGCCATGGCCAACGCCATCCCCGGCGAATCGCTTTGGCTGGGAACTCCGGTCCATGCCCTCCAACCCTCGGGCCACGGGACCTGGGAGATCACCTCCGACCGGGGCACCCAGGAGGCCGACGCGGTGGTCCTGGCCATCCAACCCGCCAAGATGCGCGCCTTGATCGGCGGCTTGGATAAGGAATGGGACAAGCTCCTCTCGGCCATACCCGCCCATGACTCGGCCACCCTGAACCTGGGCTTCCGCCGTCAGGACATCGCCCATCCCCTCGACGGCTTCGGGTTCGTGGTCCCCGCCCGGGAGAAAAAGCTCATCGTGGGCTGTACCTTCGCCAGTCAGAAATTCGAGGGCCGGGCCCCGGAGAATTATGTGTTGTTGCGCGCTTTCCTGGGCGCTGACGCGGTCGGGAAGGCCCAGGCCGAGGGCGAAGCAGCCCTGGTCGAGAAGGTCCTGGAGGAACTCAAACCCATCCTCCAATTGCGGGACCGGCCCATCGCCCACCACCTGGCGACCTACCAAGCTTCCATGTCCTATTTCCGCCCGGGCCACCTGAGCCTGGCTGCGCGGCTGGAACAGAAGGCCGCCGAGACCCAGGGCCTTTACCTGGCGGGTAACGGCCTCAAAGGGGTCGGTATCCCGGATGCCATCGCGGCTGGCCGGTCCGCCGCGGAGAAGATCTTCGAGGCGCTATAATCAAGGATATGAATCGTCACTTCTTATTTGCCATTTCGATCTTGGCGTTTATTTTCTCCGGCTGCTCGAAAAGCCAATGGAAGACTTACAGCTCGGAAGAATTCGGTTTTTCCATCGATTCGCCCTATCCCCTGGAATTCGAGACACGAGAAGTCTTCAATGATGATGGTTCGAGACTGAATGTGCTTGATAGTGCCACGACTGCGGAGCCCCCTTCCAACTTCCTAAGCTTTTTAAAAACATTCGAGCAACTACCAAAACACCAAAGACCAGTCCCGCCAGACCTCCCTTCTTTCTTCGTTTCCTCGACAAAAGGCATCGATAAAGGACGTGTCTCGATGCACGGGTCCAAATACGATCCAGAAAAAATGGCCGAACGTCGTGTAAAAATTTTGAAGAGTCTGGGGAATAAATATTTTCAAAATTCAAAGTACAAAATAGAAAGGACATCTTGTTCGGGATTAAAAGCAGCTTTGCTTACAATAGAAAATGAAACTTATCACGACGGTAAATTTTTATGCAAAAACCATGAAGAGCATTTATTCGTTGCGCAAACTTCCCAGTACTGGATCTTTTCTTGGGAGTTAACGAGTTTTCGCAATAAAGGAGAAGTTGATTTTGAACACATTACAAACCGCATGATCTCCTCCATCAAGATCAAGAACTGATGGGCCACGCCAACGAACCTCCCCGTCTCCTGATGCTGAACAAGCCCAAGGGTTACGTGGTCACCCGATCCGATGAGAAGGGTCGAAAGACCGTTTATGACCTCCTCCCCGACTGGGCCTATAACGACCTATGGATGCCCGTGGGCCGCTTGGACCTGGACTCCAAGGGCCTTCTCCTCTTCACCCAGGACGCCAAGCTTTCCGAGCGCCTGACCCGGCCCGGTTCCTGTCCCAAGACCTATGAGGTCTGGGTCAGGGGCCACGTGAATTCGGAACATGTCATGAAGATGCTCAAAGGGATCAGGGACAAGGATGAGGTCCTCAAAGCCATCCGGATCGACCTAAAAGGCGGGGCTGGACCCAAGACAAGGGTGGAAGTCGAATTGGACGAAGGCAAGAACCGCCATATCCGGCGGATGTTCGGGGCCTTGAAGGACCCCAAGTTCGGGACGCCCTTGAAGGTGGTGGACCTGAAGCGGACCCGGATCGGAAACCTGGCTTTGGATGTCCAATCGGGCCAGTGGCGGTTCCTGGAAGGTCCCGACGAGAAAAAACTTCTTTAATCCTTCCTCTTACGCCGGACCGGTTGCGCGGTCTCCCCTGCTGCGGCCTCTTCTTCCGGCCAGACATGGATGAACCAATAGACCGTCATGGCCAGGGTGCGAAAGATGACGAAAAGAACCGCCCACATCGTCCTTTGGTCCTTGTTCAGCCGGTCGGTGCGCACCATGTGGATGAAATACGAAATGACGATCAGGAACCCCAGGGCCACCCCGGCCAGGATGAGCCCATAGAACAGGAAGATCCCGACGAACATTTCCTTGGGAAAATCGGGAGGCGGGGTGGCGTTCTTGGTGAGTTCGGGGAACTTCGTGATGAAGAAGGCGAAGAAACAAACGATCCCCAAAAAGGTCATCATCAGCGGCATGACCGTCGCGATACCCCAAACCACCTTGACCGGCTTGTTCATATATCCTCCTCGAATTCAGGCCTTCCCCAAGATCCTCTTCGCTTCCTCCACCACCTCATCGGCCCCGATCTCCGACATGCAGAAATAACCGTCCGTCCGGGGACATTCGTGCCGCCGGCAGGGGGAACACTCGGGGTGGCGGGTCATGATCGTGACCTTGTCCCCCCAGGGTTTCCAGACCTCCACCTCATTGGCCGCGGAAAAAAGGGAGATCACCGGGACCCCGCTGGCCGCCGCCACATGGGCCGGGCCCGAGTCACAGCCGATGAAGAGCTTGCAGTCCTTCATCAGGGCGGCCATCTGGCGCAAGGAGAGTTTCCCTACCAGGTTCACCACGGGACATTCCAGGCCGTCCAAAACGTCGTGGGCGAAAGGAAGGTCCTCTTCCCCGCCCATGACCAGGATCTCCGCCTGGGTAGAGGCGTGGAGCTCGTGGAGGAGCACCTCAAAACTTTCCTCCCCCCAACGTTTGGAGGGGGCTCCCGAACCGATGTGGACCATGATCCGGGGGATACCCGGCAGGAGTTCCTGGGAAGGAAGATGGGCCTCGGCGGTCTTCAGGTCATGTTCATCCCACCAGATCTCCAGCCTCTTATCGACCGCCATGATCCCCAAGGCCGCGAGAAGGGACAGGTTCCGGTCCACCTGATGCATCCCCTGCGGGGGTTGGGGCGCCTTTTTCGTGAGGAACCAACTGGGCAAACCCACGTCGAAGCCGACCCTTTCCTTGGCGCCGGACAAGCCGGTGATGAAAGGGTCCATCCGGTTCTGGTAACGGAAATCGAGCAGGAGCCCGATCTCCTTGGAGCGCAGGAACCGGATCAGCTTCAGGGCGGAACCCCAACGGTCCATCCTCAGGGCCCCGGGCTTGAGCCATTGGGCATCGTAAAGATAGATCTCGTCGAAATAGGGACAGGGTTTGGCCAGTTCGGCGACCGCGGGGGGCACGACGACCGTAAGGTGGTCGTTCGGATAGGCCTTCCGGAGGGCCCGGTAGGCGGGGATCCCCAGGACGAAGTCACCGATGCGGTCGAGGCGTAGAAGGACGATCTCCATGGCCCCATCTTAACCGGGGCCGCGGGGCCCAGGAACCGCCAAAACCGGGGCTTTCCAAAAGGAAAAGCCTCCCCTACCCTAGGGCCCATTCATCCCTGGGTCCGGAGATGCCATGCGCTGTCGGGGCGTTGACGTGAAGCTGAAGGCGGTCCTGTTCGACCTGGATGGGACCCTGATCGATTCCAAGAAGGACATCGCCGCCGCGGCCAATGCCGCGCGGGTGCATTTCGGCATGCCTGCCCTGCCCCTGGAAGTGGTGACCGGCTATATCGGCTGGGGCATCGACCACTTGAACCGCAAGACCCTCGGCACCGAGGACCCGGCCCGCCTGGCCGAGGGGCTCGAGGTGCTCAAGGCCCACTACCGGGACCATTGCGTGGACCAGACCCTGATCTTCCCGGGTGTGAAGGAGCTATTGGATTTCCTGAAGGCGAAGGGCGTGAAGATGGGCCTGGTCTCCAACAAACCCCATGAGTTCACCTTGATCACCCTGGAAAAACTTGGACTGATGCCCTACTTCATGGTCGCCCTCGGGGCGGACGCCACACCCAACAAGAAACCCCATCCCGAACCCCTCCTCGTCGCCCTCCAGAAAATGGGTGTGGGCCCCGCCGAGGCCGTCATGATCGGGGATTCGCCGGTGGACATCCAAGCCGCCCGCGCGGCGGGGATGCTGGTGGGGGTGGTGGAACATGGATTCGTGGCCCGGGAACATCTGGCTTCCGCCGACCCGGATTGGCTAGTGAATAACCTTGAAGAATTCATAGAAATATTAACGTAGCCCTGAGCGACCAACGGGAGTCGAAGGGCTGGTGGATTCCCTCGAAGAATTAATCGAGATACTCGCCTGATCCTCAAGGTTCCTTGACGATGAAGCTGAGCGGCGCTCCCTCCCGCTCCACCCGGTGGATAACCTTGGGCATCTCAGAGACATCCGGCTTGAACCCGGCCCGGGTCATGATGATCGCGTAATCGGCCTTCTCCTTCTTGGGTTCGAAGACCATGTTGGGGCCGAAATAGGTTTCGGACTGGAATCTCTTGCCGTCGGCATAGACACGATAGGTCTTCGCCGGGTCCTTGCACTCGTTCTCCCGCAACCACAGGGCCGCTTCTTTCATACTGGCCACCCAATAGTCGGTCTCATAGCGGCCATAAGCGCCCGGGAACCCCCCGACCAATTCGTTGAAGTAGGTGTATTCATAGGGGTGCAACCGCACCATCTGCATCGTGGTCGAGAGGACACTGATGGCCCCCAGCACCAGGACCCCCTTGCGGGGCAGGTCGAACTTGCGGTCCTGGAAGAACGAGATGAAGCCCGCCGCCGAGAGCGCCGCCAGGAGCGGGAGCAGGAACAGAAAATGCCTCAAGCCGTCATAGATCGCCGGGTGGAGCAAAAAATAAAGCCCCAAGTTCATGCCCAAAGCCCCCGCCAGGAGGAGGATGAAAGGATCCTTCCAGCCCTTCGGGAGCCCGGCCAAAGCCGCCGCCAGGAACCCCACCAGGAACAGGGGCATGGTCACCAGGATCCAAAGGGGCAGGTAATACCAGGGATAGGTCAAGGAATCGGACATGCCGCCCATGAAGAGGAAGGAGAATTTCGGGGGAAAGTGGGCGCTCAACCAAAGCACCACCGGAAGATGTTGGAAGTAATCGGCCCCGATGAAGGGCCAGGCCAGGGCGCAGACCAGTTGGGACAGGAGGAAAACCCCCGCCCATTCCCAGGCCTTTTTCTTCCACCATCCCTTCCTCCCTTTCCCCTTCTTCTTTCCTTTCATGAGAAAAAGGGCGGTGTCATAGGCGACCAGGAGCGGTAGGAGGGTGAAGCCCAGGATGCGGGAGCCCATGGTCAGCCCGAAAAGCAGGCCCAGGAAGACCCAACGAAAACGCAATTGGGGAAATACCCTCTCGAAGAGGTAAAGCACCGCCAGGCTCAGGAAATAAAAAAGGGAAAAGGGCATGTCCTTGGGGTTGGCCGGGATGCTCCCCATATAGGGAAGGTCCAGGAACAGGAAAACGGGCCCCGCCAGGGCCCAAAGGCCCGAGCCACAAAAGGAAAGCAGGCACTCGAAGAGCGCCCAAAAGACCAGGACATGAAAAAACAGGTTCAAAAGGTGAAGGGTTTCGTAATGGTCCGGCGCGGTGAAGAGGTGGAGGAAGGCTGCGTAGGGGTAGCTATGCTCCGGGTCCATGAAGGGCATGGGTTTGCCCTGGACCAGAAGGTCATAGAGCCGGGCCCCTTCCAGATAGGTGTCCTGTTCATCCCAGGTGGGGCCGAAATCCCGGAAGGTCGCCAGGGAAAAGAGCAGATAGAAGGCGAAGAACGCGAGGAAGGGGAGCCTTTGGCGCATGCCCGTATTGTAACAGGCTCCCCACGACAAACCCTGCCCAACCACAGAGGGCACCGAGAAGGGACCCTTCTTTTTAAAAATCAGGGATTTTCCCTTTGACCCCGGTGCGCCGCACAAGGCGGCCCTTGGTTCAAAACCTTTAGATGTCCTCGATGGAATCGGCGCGGAAATAAATGGCCCGGTCCTTCTTGGCCACCGAGCGGGAACCCGGCAGGGCCAGGACCTCGCCTTGGATCCTTTTAAAGGGGAGCTCCACGGTCAACAGGGCCCCCACGGCAAGATCGGTCGAAGGTTCCGCGGGCTTGGGGCCGACGGCCACCTTGCCGGCCTCGCAAAGCCGCTTGGCGGCCATGCGGGTCTTGACCAATCCCATGAGCTTGAGGAAAAGGTCGACCCGCAAAGCCTACCGTCAGTTGTTCTTGTCGAGGTAGAAACGCAAGGAAAAACCCACCCGGGCCCCGGAGAAGTCGATCATGCCCTTGCTCCCGTCCTGGTTGGTGAGGGGAGAGGGGAAGGTGACATAGGGACCGCCGTTGTTGACGGTCAGGTTCGTGGTCACGGGGTTGAACTGCAGCAACCGGTAGCCCACCGTCAGGTCCAGGGCCGAATCCATGTTGCCGTCCAGGAAGAATTCCACCGACCCGGCGGCTTCCCCCCCGAAATTGGAGCCGGTGAAGTTGGCGTTCTCGGTGATGCCCGATCCCGTCACCGTCACCCCTCCGCCCAGGAGGAAGTAATAACCGCCCCCGGCCGTCAGGTTGAAGTTGGTGCTTTCATCCAGGGGGATGAGGATCTTCCCCTCCAAGCCGGGACCGGCGGCGGCCGCGCTCCAGCTCTCGGTATAGGAGCCGCTGACGGGCGAAAAGTTCACCGTTTGCGCGATGCGGTTCATTCCCTTGAGGGTCAACCCGACCTCCAGGGTGGGGTCCACCGCCAGGTCCAAGGCCCCGTCGAACCCGAACCCGAAGGGGAAGCCCTGGGTGACGTCGGTGCCGGGCCCATAGAAGTCCGACAGGTCCTTGTTGCCGAACGTGAAGCCCTCCAATCCCAGGTCCAGGACCAACAGTCCCGGCGGAGGAAGGGTGGGATAGATCTCGTTGCCCGTCCCCGTTGTCCCGGACGAAGCCAGGCTGGCGGCGGCTCCGTCGCTGGTCACCGGCGCGTTGCCCGAATTGTCCTTCGATCCCGCGGTCCGGCCCCCCGCCGGCCCGCTATCCTCGTCCTTCTTCTCCGGGGGAGGCTGGTAGGCGACGACCTTGCCGTCCTCCAGCACGGTGGCGTTCTTGCGAAGTTGGGCCATCCACTCGTCGAAGGCCCCCGCCTGCTTCTTGCGGCGCAGGTGGTCCTTGATGGCGGCCGAAACGGAGTCCAGGGTCGCGATCTTCTTGCTCTCCACATGGACCAGGTAAACCCCGTCCTCGGAACGCACCATGCCGTAACTACCGGCGGAAAGCGCGAAAAGGCCGTCGGCCATTTTGGGGGTGAGGTCCGCCCGATAGACGGGCTCCATCCGCCCGCCCTTCTCGGCGGTCACCGGATCCTCGGAATATTTCTTGGCGAAGGCGGCGAAATCCGCCCCCTTGCGCAATTGGTCCAAAAGGTCCCGTCCCTGCCTTTCGACCTCTTTGGCATAGGCGGGCTTCGACTTGGGAGGGATTCGGAAAAGGATCAAGGAGAACCTGATCTGGTCGAAATCATGGGGGTGCTTGCGGTAATAGGCTTGGACCTCCTCGTCGGAGACGAAGCTGGCCCCGGGGGCCTGATGCTGCTTGAACTGGAGCATCCGGTTGGCCTTCAGGCGGCGCTGGAGCTGGTCGTGGAGCATCTGCTTGAGGTCGTCGGAAGTGATCCCCTCCTGCTTCAGGGCGGCCTCGAAGTCGTCCTGGCTGGGGTAACGCTTCTTCATGGCGTCGAATTGGGAATCGATGGCCTGCTGCAGCTCCGAATCGGGGACTTCCACGTTCTCCCGGTCGGCGGCCTCGGCCAAGAGGACCTCGCGGACGAAGGCGTCCCGGACCTGTTCCTTCACCTTCTCGTAATCGGCGCTGCCCGGGGAGGGCGGCTTCATGCCCTGGGCCATGAAGAAACCCGCGATCTCCTCGTCCATCTCGCCCTTGGTCATGGCGTCCTGGTCCACGACCAGGTAGATCTGATCGATCTTGCGCGGGGTCACCGCCAGGGCCGTGGCCACGCAGCCCCACAGGCCAAGGGCCGCCAAACCCGACTTGAACCAAGGATTCCTCAATTTATTCCTCCCAAACGACCCCGACCACCGGGGCCATGTCTTTATTGATCTCGATGGTCGAGGCCTTTTTCAGGCCCGCCATCCATTCATCGAAACGCTGGTCCTTCTCTTCCCTCTCCAGCGACGTCCGGATCCGGTCACGGACCTCGGCGAAGGGCCGCATACGGCGCGGGGAACGTCCGAGCAATTGGAACAGATGATAGCCAAAAACATCCTTGAGGGGCTTCGAAATCTCCCCGGTCTTCAACGGCTTCAACGCGGAAAGATAGGCCGCCGGCAACCGGTCGACGTCCATCATCCCCCAGTCGCCGCCCTGGGACCGCTCCGGCCCCGCCGAAAAGACCGAGATCAACTTGGGGAATTCCTCGCCCTGGGCCAGGCCCGCTTCCACCCGCTCCAGGTCGGCCTTTCTTTGGACGACCAAATGCCTCACGTGGACCGCTTCCGGGGTCCAATAGTCGGAGAGATGGGACCAATAGTAGTCCTCGACCTCCTTGTCGGTGATGCGGACCTGCGGGTCCACCTCCCGGGCGACGACCTTCTTGGCAAGGAGTTCCTGCAGGACCTTCCTTTTCCAGGAATCCCGCGAGATCCCCCGGGCTTTGAGGACCTGCCAAGGGGCCTCCGGGCCGTCCTTGAGCAGGTCCTTGAGGGCCTGGTCCGCTTCGGCCTGGGTCAGGCGGATGCCGTCCTTCCTGGCCTGCTGGACCAGGATCCGGCGGTTGATGATCTGCTCGAAAAGGCGCTTCTTGATGGCCCGCATGTCCCGTTCGGTGACCGCGCTGTAATGGATGCGCATCATGAGGAATTCGCTGTCGAACTCATCGATGGAAAGGGGTTCCCCGTTGATCTTGACCAGCACCTTCTCGGGGGGAACGGGGGCCGGGGCCAGGTCCAGGTAGCCATCCTGGGCGCAGCCCCCGAACAGGACCATCAGGCAAAAGAGGGGCCCCCGGAGGGGGCGCGGCAAAAGGGTCAAGGTCTGCCCTTCGGGACGGCTTATTTCTTCCCGTCGTCCTTCGCGCCCATCGGCATCGGGTTGTTGTCCGAGCCCAGCATCTTGGCGCTCATGGAGAGGCTGGCCAGGTACTTGTCGATCACGTCGTTCTTGCGCTCGATCTTGGTGGCGTCCTGGAGCTGCTTGATGAACTTCTCGGCCTGGAGGGCCGGCTTGATTTTCTCGTCCTTCACCTTCTGGCTCACCTTCGAGTAAGGGGGCATCTTCTGGCCGGCGGCCATGGCCTGTTGGGAATAGTCGTCGTACCAGTCCCGCAGGTCCTTGTCGGTCACCACCACGCCACCGACCTTGCTGTTGGCGTATTGGCGGGCCAGCAACATCTTCTTATAGGGATCCTGGTAGTGGCCCTCGATGCGATGGAGGGTGTCCATGTCCTTCTGGAGCTTGTCCTTGAGTTCCTTGATCTTCAGGTCGGCCTCCAGGAGCTTCTTCTTCATGGCCTCGTCGAAGGCCCCGCTGGAGTAGTTGTCCTTCTGGGCCGCCAGGAGCACGACCTGCTGGTCGATGAGGCTGTCCAGCACCGCCTTCACCTGGTCCTTGTTGTCCGGATCGATCGGCGTGGCGAAGACGCGCAGCAGGTCCATCTGGCGCATCCAGTCCTTGAAGGTGATCTGGGTGCTACCCACCACGGCCACCACCGTGTCGTCGGAGATGCCCGCGGGGTTGGAGAACCTGCTGCAGGCCCAGCCCGCCAGGAACAGGCTGATACCCGCAACCAGGTAAAAGGAGATGCGCTTCACGGATGAGAACATGACGGTCCCTCGATTCGTTTTTGGTCGGATCGGCAAAAGAAGGCGGTAGCTTAGCATGGGCCTTCCGGGGCCGCAAGCCGCACCGGGAACGGCGGGATCGTGACGCCACGCGCCGCCTGAAAACCTTTTCCGGGGGACCTATTCCCGGCCCAGGTCCTCCAGCAGGCGCTGGACGGCTTCCATTTTTTTCTCGGGGCCCTCGTCGCCCTTCGCCGGGGTCCCGGGGGACGGATCCCCCTTCATGACCCGGAAGGAAATGGCGTTGGGATCCTGGGGATTGAACCGCAGGCGGGCTGGCGGCCATTGCTTCATCCATTTCTGGATCCTCTCGGCCGTGGGGGTCAGGTCCGGATGCCACTGCAGGGCCGCCCAGCCGTTCTGCAGTTCGAGCCGCTGGAGCCCCAGTCTTTTCGCCTTGGGCCGGAAGGAGGCCACCTTGAGGAGCATCTGGGCTTCCAGGGGCAAGGGCCCGAAACGGTCCTTCAGTTCCTCCTCCAATTGGGCCAGCACCTCGTCCTCGCTGGCCTCGGCGAGCCGGCGGTAGAACTCGATCTTGAGGGCCTCGTCCAGGATGTATTCCTTGGGGAAATAAGCGGTGACCCCGAGGGACAGGAGCGGCGTGAAGTCCGGCCCGGTTGCTTCGCCCTTCAAGGACGCGATCTCCGAGCTCAGCATGCGGCTGTAAAGGTCGAAGCCGATGGAATCCATGTTGCCATGCTGTTGGGTACCCAGCACATTCCCCGCTCCCCGGATCTCCATGTCCTTCATGGCCACGTGCATGCCCGACCCCAGGGTGGAGAATTCCTGGAGCACTTCCAGCCGTTTCTGGGCCAGTTCCCGCAACGTGATGTAGCGGGGGTAGAAAAAGTAGGCATAGGCCTGCCGGTCGGTCCGGCCCACCCGGCCCTTGAGTTGGTAGAGCTGGGCCAGCCCGAAGGAATCCGCCCTCTCCACGATGAGCGTGTTGACGTTGGGCATGTCGAGCCCGGACTCGATGATGGAGGTACAGACCAGCACGTCGTATTCCTTGTCCACGAAATCCATCATGACCGATTCCAGCTCGTGCTCGGTCAATTGGCCGTGGGCGATGGCGAGCTTCGCCTCGGGAACGAGCTTATGCAGGCGGTCGGCGATGCGTTCGATATCCTTCACATGATTGTGAACATAAAAGACCTGGCCCTCCCGGTTCATCTCGCGCCGCACGGCTTCGGCCACCAGCCGGTCGTCCAAGGGCGAGACCTGGGCCAGGACGGACCGGCGGTTCTTGGGGGGAGTGTCGATGACCGAGATCTCCCGGATGCCGGAAAGGGACATGTGGAGGGTCCGGGGGATGGGGGTGGCCGTGAGGGTCAGCACGTCCACGTCATGCTTGAGGGCCTTCAACTTTTCCTTCTGGGAGACCCCGAAGCGGTGCTCCTCGTCGATGATGAGCAGGCCCAACCGCGAGAACTTCACGTCCTTGCCCAGCAGGCGGTGGGTGCCGATGAGGATGTCCACCTTCCCTTCCCTGGCCCGGTCCAACACCTTCTTGATGTCGGAGCGGCTCCGGAAACGGGAAAGCACCTCCACCTCGACCGGGTATTCGGCCATGCGTTCCTTGAAGGTCTGGTAGTGCTGTTGGGCCAGGATGGTGGTGGGGACCAGGAGCGCCACCTGGCGTTTGTCCTGGACCGCCTTGAAGGCCGCCCGCATGGCGACCTCCGTTTTGCCGTAGCCCACGTCCCCGCAGACCAAGCGGTCCATGACCCGCTCCGACTCCATGTCGCGCTTCAGGTCCCGCACGGCGTTGTATTGGCCGGGGGTGAGCTCGTAGGGGAAGGAATCCTCGAACTCATGCTGCCAGGGACTGTCGCCGGCGATGGGCCGCTTCTTCAGGACCTGCCGGGTCGAGTAGAGGGCCATCAGTTCCCGGGCCACCGCCTCGATCTCCCGTTTGACCTTGCTCTTGGCCCGGCTCCATTGTTCCCCGCCCAGCTTGGAGAGGACGGGGGAGCCCTCGCTCCCGATGTAACGCTGGATGAGGGCGATCTGGTCGGTGGGCAGGTAGATCTTCTCGTTATCAGCGAATTCGAGCTGGATGTACTCCCGGGTGATGCCGTCGATGGTCAGCGGCGTCAGCCCCCGGTAAAGGCAGATGCCGCTGTCCACGTGCACGCACCAATCGCCGATGCCGATCTCGGAAAGGGACCCCAGGGGTTTCCCCCCCGAGACCGCCCGGGTGCGCTTGTGCCGCCTCCCCCGGTAGCGGCGGAAAAGATCATGGTCCGGAAGGACGTGCAGCCCCAGGTCGTCCAAGGCGAAACCCTGTTCGATCTCACCCAACGGGAACCCCAAGGCCGGGTTCTCCTTAGTGGCGATCTTCTCCTGCCGCAACAGCTCCGAGAGCCTCTCCCGCTCGCCCTTGTTGTGGCAAAAGACCAGCACCTGGGGCCGGCTCCCGTCCTGGGCCTCCAAGGGAGGCTCGGTCAACCATCGCTTCAGGTCGTTGCTGAAGGTGGCGAACTTGCCGTAATAAGGGGTCAGGGACCTTCCCTGGAAGGCGAACTTGAAGTCCGGCTCCTCCCCGAAGAGATCCTGGTCCAATTGGCCCACCGCGAAGGCCCTGCCTTTTTCCAAGGCCTTTTCCGCGAAAGCCAGGTCCGAAAAAAGGTCCTTCGAAGGGAAAAGGTCCGATCCATTCTCAGCCGCCTGGCGGTCGCAACCCGCCAGCAGTTCCAATAGTTCCTCCGCTTTTCGTTCCAGCGCCAGCGGTTCCATCAGGACCAGGTGCGCATTCCCCGGCAGGTAATCGAAAAGACAGGCCTTTTGTTCCAAAGCCGCCACCGCCTGCCACTGCCAGCCTGGGAACTGGTGGGTCTGGTTGAAAAGTTCCAGAGCGTCCTGGGCCCAACGGGAATCGGCCTTGGCCCTTTCCTTCAAGGCCTGACGGAGGTTGTAGCGGGTCTCGTCCCCCATCACGACCTCATGGGCCGGGAAGACCAGCAATTCCCCCAATTGGCCGCTGGAACGCTGGTTGAGGATGTCGAGGGGACGGATGGAATCCACCGTATCGCCGAAAAATTCCACGCGCACGGGCCCCGAGGGTGATCCCGGCGAGGCCAGGTCCAGGATGCCGCCCCGGGCGGCGAACTGCCCGAGCTTCAGGACCTGGTTCACCCGCTCATAGCCGAGGGCCTGGAGCCTCTCCTGGAGGTCGGCCGGCGCGTCGGAGCCGACCTTGAGCTCCATCACCTGGTCCAGCCATGCTTCGGGCGCCATCGTGCGCTGGAGCGCGCCCATCAAAGGCGAGATGACGATCCCGGCCCCCCCCTGGAGCAGATGGTAAAAGGTCCTTTGGCGGTCCCCCACCAGTTCGGGATCGGGGGTCTCAAAATCCTGGGGCAGGGTCTCCCAAGCGGGGCAGAGATGGATCGGGGTGTCCGGCAGCCAGGTCGAAAGATCGTCCTGGAGGACGAGGGCTTCTTCCCGGGTGGGGGTCAAAAGGAACCAAGGGGCCTCTTCCTTTGACCGGCGGTAGAGCCACGCCAAAAGGAAAGCCTTGGCGGAACCCGGCACGCCGTGAAGGAGCACCCGGCGCGAAGCGTCACTGATCTTTTCGGCCGCCGCGGCCGCGTTCGGCCATGCGGCCCGTTCGAACCGGAAAGGCCCCGTGGTTGAATTGGTGTCGTTCGTCACGTTCAGCCCCAACGCCAAAAAGGGCTTCCCGCTGGATAGGCAGGAAACCCGAATGGAAAAATGAAAGTCGCTGGATTCTGGACGAACGGGCCCCGAATGTCAATGAAGGGAACGGCTCAGGCGAAGGAACGCACCAGCCAGACCAGGATCATGACCCCGACCAACAAGGGAAAAAAAGGACCGGACCCGAGCCAACCATCCGCCTTTCGAGCAAGGCCGGGGACCGCCCTGCGCAAGACGGGCCGAAGGGCCCCATAGATGGCGAGGGCGTACCAAACATAACCGAAGGGGTTATCAGCCCAGGCTTCGGCCCAACGCCCATGACCGATGGCCAGGAAGGAATGGGTCAATCCACAACCCGGACAAGGGTGGTGGGTGAGGGACTTGAACCAGCAAAGATCCAGGGAAGGGAGGGCGGAAGGGGCCAGCAAAAGGCTGGCCCCCACCGCGAGGACGCAACAGGCCCAAAGGGTCCGGTCTGGATCCAGGAGGGATCCACGGCCCATCAGGCGGTCTTGATCTTGTTCTTCAACTCATGGGCCTTGATCAGGAAGAGGATCATGAGGACCAGGGCGGCGATCCCCGCGATCGCTCCCACGCAAGGGATGATGCAACAACAAGTGCAAATGCAATACCAAAGGGCCAGCTTGGCCCCACAGTCCCCCACCGAGTCGTCCTTGACCGAATCGAAATAGGCCTTGAAGGATTTCGCGAGCCCTGGATAGACCCAGAACATCCAGACGATGTTGAAGCAGGGAATGAGCAACAACCAGACCTTGCCCGGCTCCATGGCCCGGAATTGGGCCGGAACGGCTTCGTAAAGTTTATAGAGGAGGTAACAAATGAAGATCGCGATCGCCAAAGCCACGACCAGGATGACCCCATAGAGGGCCCCGAAGGTGGCCATGAAGACCGACGGATCGAAATGGTTCGGATCGAAACCGTTCATGAACATTCCTTTCACGACTGGATGAAAGACGGCCCATCTTAACATGGGCCCCGACAAATTAAGGGTAAATGGGCGGGAACAAAAAAAGCCCGCCGGAGGACCCGGCGGGCTTCGGGCGGCAACGCCCTCGGTTACTCGTTACTGAGGCTAGGGACCAGGGTCAACAGGAACATGCACTCTGGGCAATACAACAGGTGATATTCCACGTCGGCCTTTTCGCGGTCGTTCAACTTTCCCGCGCGGTAGAGGTCCAGCAACCTCCCGATCCGATGGCAATTTTCATCCATGGCTCTCCTCGCTTTCCGGCATCCGTTCGTCCATCCCCTTTGGAAGGATGGGCGGGTAAGCATTGGGCTACTTCCCCCCGGTCCCTTTCGGGTGGCCGGGCGCCCCAGTCCTTTTGGCGAAGGATTGGGCGGGTACCTAAGACTTCTGGGTTCCGAGACATCGCTGGCAAGCGGGTGGCTCAGCCATTCCCTTTCATTTCGACGTTCAATTTTCTCCTGGGTCCTTTTGAGCGTTCCCAGGGTGATCGCTTCAATTAAAGTGCATCATTTGTGCCAAAAAGGAAAAGGCTTAACCTTCGACTTTTTAAGCATTTTCCACTGATCTTGACGGTCGGTCGGCATTTTCTTTCGAAAAAAACTGGGATTCCCAAATTTTCCTCAATTTTGATCAAATTTTACCTGTTCATTATTGAACTTTTAGTCCAATTTTTAACGGTAAAACACAAGCAGATAACTGAACCCGCTTAGAATTCGCCATGAAAATAGGGCTTTTTAGAAGGAAAGAGGGCTGGAACCCCAATGGAAGATGAAGAAAGCGGAGGCCAAAGCAATGGCCGAACCAATGGGAACGGTCAGGTTATCGTCCCATTCGAAGGAAAGAAGTTCCACGAGGGCACCCGCCAAGGCCCCCACCAGGGCGATGCGCCAATCCAGCAGCATCATGAAGGCGATGAGGAAGGCCACCATGAAGAAGGCCGTGGTCCCTTCCAGCGACTTGCCGAAGATCTTCACGCGGCCGAAGTTCTTACCGCCCAATTCGGCGGCGGCGTCGCCCAACGACAGGAACAACATGGCGATGATGGCCACTTCCCGGGAGAAGACCAGGATGACCATGAAAAAGGCCAAACAAAGGAAGGTGGAGCCGTTATAACGGTTGGTCTCGGTACGGCGGATGAAGGCGGAGAAGAACTTCATGAATTGGGAATTGAACCGGTGGTCCCGGAGACGCATGAAGTCAAAAACGAAGGAAATAAGGAAGCAACTCCCCGAAACGATCAACAACCACTTTTTGACCAGGGGCGCATCCATCCCAAAGGGGGGGTAGAGATAGGCCAAGGGAAAAAGGGACGAGGCCAGGACGTGGTACATCTTCCGAAAGCCCTGGAAGGTCTTGGTTTCGATGACTTTTTGTGCTTTGTCCATTTCTTCCCCGACATGGATATGGGAGCCCGCCGCGACCGCGTTACGGTATCACGCCGTTAACCCCTTGGGAACCTTAAATCGTTGAAAACCCTTGTTTTAGGGGTCAACCCTCGCCCTTCTGACGACTGGACTTTTCCAAGAAATAGGTCAGATGTTCCAGTTCCGAGGCCAGGTCCACGCCCCGCACCAGGACCGACTTGGGGACCGTCAATTCGCAAGGGGCGAAATTCAGGATGGCACGGACCCCTCCATCGACCAGGTCGTCGGCCACCCGCTGGGCTTGGCTGGCGGGCACCGCGATGACCCCGATCTCGATCTTCTTTTCCCGGATGATCTGCCGAATGGCGGGCGTGGCCCAAATTCGCACTCCCTCCAGTTCCCAACCGACTTTGGAGGGGTCCACGTCGAAGGCGGCCTCGATCTTGAACCCGGCCTTGGAGAACCCGCCATATTGAAGGAGGGCCGTGCCCAGGTTCCCCGCCCCGACCAGGGCGATGCGCCAAAGCCGGTGGAGCCCCAGGATCTCCCGCATCTTGGCGTCGAGGGTCTTGGCGTCGTAGCCGATGCCCCGCTGTCCGAACTGGCCGAAGTAAGCCAGGTCCTTGCGCACTTGCGAAGGGTTGATGCCCGTGGAGGCCGCCAACTCCTTGGAGGAGATGACCTCCTGGCCCTTGTGAAGGAAGCTGGTGAAGCCGCGCAGGTAACGCGGCAACCGGGCGATCGTGGGCTCGGGGATGTTGCGGTGCTTGGGGGAACCGGATGTTTTTTTTTGCAAGGAATGTCCCTTAGGTCCTTCGGTGGATCACCACTCGTCCAAGGCCGCTCGTTCGGGAAAGATGCGTTGTTCCTCGAGGAACTGGACCCGTCGTTTGAGGGCTTCGGCCACTTTCTCCTTCATGGACTTCAGGGAGAAAGGTTTGGAAAGATAATCGCAGGCTCCCCGGCGGAGGGACTCGATCCCCACCGAGAAGGAGCCATAGGCGGTCATGATGATCACGAAGATCCCCTTGTCCCGGACCTTCAGGTATTGGAGCAGTTCCAGGCCGGTCATCTCGGGCATGCGGATATCCACCAGGGCCAGGTCGTAGGATTGGCGCCGTTGATAGGCGATGGCCTGGGTCGCGCTCACCGCCAGGTCCACCCGGTATCCGGCGTCCACCAGGGTCTTGGCCACCATCTTCCCGAAATCGACCTCGTCGTCCACCACCAGGATGCGGGCCTTGCCCACCGACCCCTTCCTCGGAGTGCGGGCCTTCTTCTTTCGGGTCTTAGGTTTCTTCATCGGGTCCCTTCCGCTTCTCAATGACCTTATTATAGTCAAAAACCTCGCCCGCTTCGTCCCCCCGGGACGCGAACTCCCCCGCCGGGAACAGGAGCGTGAAGACGGTCCCCTCCCCCACGCGGCTCTCCACCTCGATGCTCCCCTGGTGCTCGTCCACGATCCGCTTCACGATGGAGAGCCCCAGGCCCGTCCCCTTCCCGAATTCCTTAGTCGAGTAGAAGGGCTCGAAAAGACGCTTCAGCCGCTCCTCCGGGATGCCCTTTCCCGTATCCCGGACCACCACACGGATCTCGCCCCGTCGGTCCGCAGCGCTCAAGCGCATGGCCCGGAACTGGAACCCCACCGAAAGGGTGACGATGCCGTTGGGTTGGATGGAATCGATGGCGTTCTCGACCAGGTTCAGGAGGGCCTGGTAGATGCCCTCCGGATAGCCCCGCACCGGCGGGATATCCGGCGCCAGGTCCAGCACCAGGCGGCCGCCGGTCTTTTGGAGCTTGCCCTGGACCGAGGCCACCACCGATTCCACCACCTGGGGGAGGCGCACGGGCCCGATCTCGGAGGTGGTCTGGCGGCCGTAATCCAGGATGTCCCGCACCGTGCGGATGGCCCGTTGGGTGTATTGATCGATCTGCTGGAGTTCCTTCTGGATCTTGGTGCCCTTGCGGGTGGCGGCCAAGAGCATTTCCAGATGCCCCGAGATGAGGCCGAGTGGTGTGTTCACCCCGTGGGCCAGGCGCCCGGTCAGTTCCCCCATCTGGATGAGATGCCGCTTCTGCTCCAGGGTCTTTTCCCGCGCCCGCAGCCTTTCCTCCCGCGCCCAGACCTGGCGCATCAGGAGCACGCAGGCCGCGCTCATCAGCAGGAAGAAGAAGGACCAACGGACCGCCTGTTCGAGGTAGAGCCCCGCCTGCACCGGCGGGCTGAGCTGGTCCAGGATCCCGTCCACAAAATTGATCTTGCCCGCCTCGAAGGTCCGTGGAAGGTCCAGGGTGAGGTCCAGGTAAAGGGTCCCGAAAAAGACGCCGAAGATCAACAGCACCACCAGGATGGCCTGGGTGCGGGGTAGGATCAGGATGGCCGCCACCAACAGGAGCAGGAAATAGGGCATATAAAAGCTCACCGCGCCCCCCGAGGCCGTCACCCAGGCGCCCACCAGAAGACTGTCCACCAGGAACATCAGGGGCATCAACCAGCCCAAAAGCCGTTTGATGCGGCCGACGGCCCAAAAGAGAGGGCTCAAAAAAAGGGCCAAAAAAAGGATATCCCAACCCAGGACCACGCCCGCCGCCGCGTGGCGCGCCTCCGTGAAACTGAACAGCAAGAACATCATCACCACGCAAACGGTCCGGGTCAGCAGGAGGGTGCGAAAGGTTTGAACATTGGTCTCGACCGAGGGCATGGATCTCTTTCGATGGCAGGGTGGTCCGGCTCAGGCCAGGCTGGCGGCGATCCAATCTAGGTAGGCTTCGCTCCCGCCCCGGATGGGCAGGGCCACGACCTCGCAAACGGTGTAAGGATGGTTCTCACGCACCCACCGGGTGAGGGCGGACAATTTCGATCGGCCTGTCTTGATGAGGAGCAATTCCTCGCGGGCGGTCTCGACCTTTCCCTTCCAGCGGTAACGGCTCCGAACGCCCGGCACGATGTTCACGCAAGCGGCCATTTGATGGGCCACCAAGCCCCGGGAAAGTTTTTCACTGGTCTTGCGGTCGGGAGTGGTCACTAGGACGACCAGGTATTTCATAGGGGACCTCGGGATCCGTTCAGTTCGAGTTCTCGTCCAACAGGCGGTAGACCTTCTCCCCTTCGGCGGTCCGGGAGACCTGGACCTGGGCGGAAGGGGTCGGGGCCGGTCCCTGGCCCTGGCCCGGAAGGGCGTAGACCTTGGCCCCGCCGGCCACATCCACCATCTCGGCCAGGCGGTTCTTGGTGAGGATCTCCAGGCGGCGGGCGATCGAGATCATGTCCAGCCCCATGAAGGCCTGCAGGTCCTGGTTGGAAGCCACCGCCCGCCCCGACTTGGCCAGGAAGTAAAGGAGCTTCTTACAGACCAGGTCCAGTTTCAGGTGCTCGTTCACCGCCTCGAAAAGGTCCTGGAACTCCACCCGCCTCCCCCCGCGCTTGAAGCCCCGGTACATGGCCTCGGAGAGCAGGAAGACGAACCGCCGGGCATTGCCCGAGGACAGGGCCAGGGCCAGGGTGAGGGCCTCGGGCTCCAGGAAATCCTCCACGGGGGTTTTCCACCCCGCTTTGGAGAGCCGCAAGGCCAGGATGTCCTTCAACTGATCCGGGGTGAATTTTTCGACCAGCACCACGTTCTTGAAAAGACCGAGCACCGTGGGCTCCGCCCCCTCCCGGACCACCTGGTTCACCTTGGAATAGAACTCCTCCTGCAGGGCCATGACGAAAGCGATGTTGGGAAGCTCGAGGAGGGCCTTCAATTCCTCCAAAAGCTGGAGGGTCTTCTCGGACCGGGTCAGGTGATGGACCCGGTCGCCCTTGATCTTCTCCAGATCATCCACAAAGACCAAGAGGGGTTTCCGGAGCTTGGAGACCAGGGAACGGATGACCGAAAAGACGGCGTTCTTGCTCAACTCGCCCGATTCCAGTTTCCGGTGCAGGTCCTGGGCCTTGATGCCCGGGACCTTCGGGATGGCCACCAGGATCTCACGCAACAGTTCGTTGAGGAAGTAGGAAGCGTCGTCCAGGGGCACACCGATGGCGACCGTGTGGTAGGCCGAGGGGACCCGCGCCCGCAAGGCCTGCATCAGGCTGCTCTTCCCCACCCCCGGCTCGCCGGCCACTCCCACGTTGGAAACGGACAGGGCCAGGGAAAGGAGCCGGTCCAACAGGTCTTCCCGACCGATGAAAAAATCGAGGTTGTGGCCTTGGAGCGAAAGGGTCGTGAAAGGGTCCTGCTTCAGTCCTAAATGGCGGTAGGCGGTCAGGACCTTTCCATTGGGCAGGCTCTTTTTGTTCTTCTTGGGTTTGCGGGAAGCCATGGGCGCCTTCCAAGGGGGATGGACCATTATTCCCCAGGGAAGGACCGGTGGAAAGGGGACGGCCCGAAAACCTTGTGCTACCGGCCGATGCCCAATCGCTCTCCCTGCACCAAATAGGGGGTCTGCATCTCGCTTTTACCTTTGATCTGCATGGGCGAAAGCGGTGAAAGGGTGAAGGAATCCCGGCACGCCTTGGCCATCTCCTCGTTCACCAGCACCTGTCCGTGCTTGGCCACCCCGCAGAGCCGAGAGGCCATGTTCACCGTGTCACCGATGAGGGTGAATTCCATCCGGTTGGTCGAGCCCAGATTGCCCACGATGGCCTCCCCCGCCGTGATGCCGATCCCCAGGCCGATCTTCACCTCCCGGCTATAGGCCACCTTGAAGGATTGGTTCAAAAGCTCGAACCGGTCCTGCATACGGATCGCGGTGCGTAGCACCGCCCGAGCGGGCTCCTCCTCGTTCCCATAGGGGCGGCGGAAATAGGCGAAGATGGCGTCCCCGATGTACTTGTTGATGTCCCCCCCACCCTGGGTGATCACTTCCTCCATCCCCTGGAACATCTTGTTCAGTATCTCCACCGTTTCCTCGGGCTTCAGTTGCTCGGTCATGCTGGTGAAACCACGCACGTCGGAGAAAAGCACATAGACCTTCCGGAGCTCCCCGCCCAATTCGGAGCCCAGGGCCTTCTTGGTGGCCCTTTCCGTCACGGAGGTCCCCACGTATTTCTCCAGGGTCTGGTTCGAGAGCTTGGCTTTTTCCTGGAGCGTCCGGTATTCCTGGGCGCTTCCCTCGACGAGCTTCTCCATCAGAAGAGCCGTGTTCCACGGCATGGACCCCGTCACCTTGGGGAAGTTGTAGGAGACCATTTGGTGGGTGAAAAAGAGGTCCTGGGTCTCCAGGAGAACGGCGTTGCGGATCCGCCAGGCCAGTAACGCCCACCAGAAAAGCAGCAGGGCACCGACCATCAGGGCCAAGACTTCCACGATGACCGGATCATCGATGAACTGGGCGGCCAGGATGCCCGCGCCCACGGTCAAGAGAAGCCACAGAACGGCCATAGGGAACGCAGCCTTCAACTTGGGCAGGATCTTTTCGAGGACGGGAAAATGCTTGAGCATGGGACCGAACCCCCAGGAAGAGGTAAACGGATCGACCGAGCCCAATTTTATCGCAATTCGGTCGCGGCAAGGGATTTGGCAGGGGTTTTCGGAAAGCCCCCGGATAGGGCCTTTTAGGCACGGGTCAGTTCCTGGCCGGCCTGGCGGAGGCGTTCCAGGCCCTCCAAGGTCCTGGCTTCCATATAACAACGCATCAGGGGCTCGGTCCCGGAAAAACGCACCATCAGCCATTCGCCGTTCTCGAGGAGGAACTTGGTCCCGTCCTTTCGGACGATCTGGGCCACCTTGAGGCCCGCGATCTCGGCGGGCGGGTTGTCCTTGAGCTTGGCGGTCATGACCTCTTTCAGGCCGTCCCGGAGCTTGAGGTTCAAACGGTCCGAATAAAAGGCGCCGTATTTCTGGTGAAGGCCCTTGAGGACGGCCGAGAGGTTCTTGCCCGCGCTGGCCACCACTTCGGCCATGAGCAGGCAGGCCAGGATCCCGTCCTTTTCCGGCACGTGGCCGTGGACGGTCAATCCGCCCGATTCCTCGCCTCCGATGATGATGGGTTCCTTGGCCATGATCTCGGCGATGTACTTGAATCCCACCGGGGTTTCCTTCAGCGGCACGTTGTGGGCTTTGGCGATCTCGTCGATCAGGTGGGTGGTGGCCACGGTCCGCACCACGCAACCCTTCCAATCCCGGGTCTCCAACAGGTGGTCAAAGAGGATGGCCAGCACCTCGTTGGGGGTGATGTAGGTCCCATCCGAATCGATGATGCCGAACCGGTCCGCATCCCCGTCATTGGCAAGGCCCATATGGGCGGGCCAGGTCCGCACCATCTGAACGGCTTCCTTCAGTTCTTCCCCCCCGGGTTCGGGATGATGACCGCCGAAGAAAGGGTCCCGGTTCGAATGAAGGACCTTCAAGGTGACCCCCGACTCCTGGAGAAGGGCGTCCAGGTAACCGGCCCCGTTGCCGTGCATCAGGTCCACGACCACCTTCATGCGGGCTTTTTTGAGCGCGTCGAACCGGACGAACTCGCGGATGCGCTTGAAATATTCCTCTTTCGGATCGATATCGACGATCAATCCCTTTTCCCGGGCCTGCTCCTCGTTCATCTCGGGGACCTTGGCGTTCTTCACCGCAAGGCTCTCGGTGAGGGCCTCCAGCGCCATGGTCACCTGGACCGGGGCCGGGCCTCCATCGGAGCCGTTGAACTTGAGGCCCTGGTACTGGGCCGGGTTGTGGGAAGCGGTGAAATTGATGGCGCCGGCACAGCCACGACGCAGGAGCTCATAAGAAACGGTTGGGGTCGGCGTCCCCACCGGGCAGACAAAGGACTTGATGCCATGGCCGGCCAGGACCTGGGCGGTCACCTTCATGAACTCTTCGGAGAGGAACCGGTAGTCCCCGGCCACCACCACGCCCTTGCCCGCTTCCCCGCTCTGTTGCAGGTGCTGGGCGATGGCGGCCACGGCGATGCGGACGTTGGCAAAGGTGAATTCATCGGCCAGGATGGCCCGCCAACCTGAAGTTCCAAAGGTGATTTTAGCCACGGTTGGGCCTCACACTTTCAAATGAAGAAAGATCGCAATTAGGCTGCCCTGAGGCACGCGAGGGGCCGGAGTTGCCGAAAGTGATCTTGGCCAAGTTCGTTTCCTTGAATGAGGGAGTGGACATGGAAATCGTGGAAAGTTTACGAAAAAAGGTCGAAGGCAACAACGCCTTTGGTTCGGCGGCAAGGGCCTTAGGGTCGTCTCATCCTTGCCACTTCTTGATCTTCTCCGAGAACGACGCCACCAATTCCTGGGCCTTCTTCTCGGTCTCGGACTCGGCGCTCACGTGGAAGATGGCCATGTCGGCGTCGGGCAGGATCATGACCGAGGACCCGTTCAAGGTGAGCTTGACCCCGTCGATGAGCTCCCGCTTCTCGTTGGCCGTGTCCTCGATGAGATGGCGCATGATGGTGCCCTTCATTTCCCAGGAACAGGGCACCTTCTGGCTGACCTGGATCTTCTTGGGCAGTTGCTCGAGGTAATGGGAAATGGGCTTCTTTTCCAGCGCGATCACTTCCATCAATTTGGCCGTGGACATCATGGCATCCATGATGGGCGCGAACTTCGGGAAAATGAGCCCGCCGTCCGATTCCCCGGCGAAGGCCACGTCCTTTTGCGCCGCCGCTTCCATGAGCGAGTAATAGTTGATGCGGGTGCGCTGGAGCTTGCCGCCCTTGGCTTTCGCCAGGTCGTCCAGGATCTGGGATCCGTTGACCGGCACCACCGTCTTGGCCCCGGGGGTCCGGTTGTAGGTATAGAGGGAAAAAAGGGCCAGGAGTTCGGTCCCGTGGAGCAGGTGCCCCTTCTCGTCCACTACGAAGATCTTCTCGGCCCCGGCGTCGAAAAGCACGCCGAAGTTGGCCTTGAGGGTCGGCACGATATCGGACAATTGCTTGAGGGCCGCGTTGAACTCGTCCTGCGTCTTGGTGAGCTTGGTCTCGTCCATATAGGCGTTCAAGGCCACCACCTCGCAGCCCAACTTGCCCAACAGCCAGGGGAAGATGGGGGCGGCCGCGGAGAAGGCGTAATCGATGACCACCTTGGGCTTGGCCTCGGCGATGGCCTTCACGTCGAGGGCTTCCAGGAAGCCTTCGTGGTAGAACTCGAGCAGGCGGTGCGGGAAGGACAGTTCCCCGGTCTCCTCCATGGTGGCCCGACGGAAATCCTCCCGGTAAAAGAGGTTCTCGATGCCCTTCTCCTTGCCGGAGGAAAGGGCCAACCCCCGATTGTCGAAGAACTTGATGTCGATGTACTGCTTGTCGAAGGGGCTCTTGCGGGTGTGAAGGCCCCCGGCGTTGGAGAGCTTGGGCACGGCGTAGCGGGCCACCGAGATGGGCATGTCCTGCAGGTCGTGCACATTGACGCCCGAGGAGAGGATGCCCGAGATGAGGGCCCGGTTGATCATGCGGCTGGTCTTGTGGATGTCCCGGGCGGTGACGACCGTGGAGCCCTTGGGGAGGGACGCCCCGTAGGCCGCGCCCAGCTTGGACGCGAACTCGGGCGTGATGTCGATGCCCGCCATGCCGGTCACGCCGTGCTGGCCGAAGATGGACCGGGACCACTTGTCGCCCCAAATGAGCGAGGTGGAAAGCTGGGCCCCGTCCTCCACCACCTTGTTGGGCCAGACCTTGACGCCGGCCTTGATGACCGCTTCCTTCCCGATCGAGCAGTTGTCCGAGATGATGGCACCCTCGAAGATGGAGGCCTTCTCGTGCACATCGGTGCCCGAGGAGATGACGCATTCCCTCGCCTGGGCCTCGGCTCCGATCTGGACATTGCGCCAAACGGTGGCGTTGGTCAGCACCACGCCCTCTTCCACCTGGCAACCGTCGCCCAATACCGAGTTGCTGATCCTGGCGTTCTTCCCGATGTTGCAGTTGTCCCCCAGCACCACCGTGCCCGAGAGCTGGGCCGAGGGGTCGATATGGCACCCCTTCCCCGTCCAGATCTCCTTGCCCATCTTGTTCTGACGGGAACCCGGGATGCCCACCTCCACCTTGCCCGCGAAGATGTCCTGGTGGGCGATGCGGTATTGGTCCAGGTTGCCGATGTCCGCCCAATAGCCTTGGGCGATATAGCCGTAAAGGGGCATCCCCTCCTTGAGCATCAGGGGGAAAAGGTTCTTGGAGAAATCGTACTCGGTCTTTTCGGGGAAGAGGTCCAGCACCTCGGGTTCCAGGATATAGATGCCGGTGTTGACGGTGTCCGAGAAGACCTCGCCCCAGGTGGGCTTCTCGAGGAAGCGCTCGATCTTGCCGTCCTTGGCCGTGATGACCACCCCGAAGGCCAGCGGGTTCTCCACCCGGGTCAGGACCATGGTGGCCTTGGCCTTGTTCTGTTCGTGGAACTTGAGGGCGGCGGTCAGGTCGAAGTCGGTCAGAACGTCCCCCGAGATGACGACGAAGCGTTCCTTGCCGATCATCGACTGGCAGTTCTTGACGGATCCGGCGGTCCCCAGGTCGCTTTCGGCGGCCTTGTAGGCCATCTGGATGCCGAAGTCGGCCCCGTCGCGGAAATACTCGGTGATGATCTCGGGCTGGTAGAAGACCACACTGATCATGTCGTTGAGTTTGTGCTTCTTGAGCAGGTCCACGATGATCTCCATCATGGGCCGGTTGACCATGGGGAGCATGGGCTTGGGAATATTGATGGTAAGGGGCCGCATGCGGGTTCCGAACCCGCCGGCCATGATGACGGCTTTCATGCTAGGGTGCCTTTCGCGCGAACAACCCGGGATAACGATGAAAAATGGGAAGCGGAGGCCTTAACAGCGGCATTTTAACGCATTTAAAACGGGAAAATAGGAATTTTCTGGCTCCCGCCCCTGCCATGCGACGGTGGCTGACAAGATAGCGTCATCTCAAAACCCACTTGCTTTTTCAGGCCTTAGCGCAGATTTTAAGGGCCCGGTTTACCAAGGAGAAATATCCATGAGCCTCAACGAACAAGCCATCCTCGACGCCCTTCGGGTCATCAAAGATCCCGACCTCCACCAGGACATCGTGTCGCTCGGTTTCATCAAGAACCTGGCCATCGAAAACGGCAAGGTCCGGTTCGACATCGAGCTCACCACTCCCGCCTGCCCGGTCAAGGACCAGTTCAAGACCCAAGCCGAGGCCGAGGTGAAGAAGCTCTCCGGCGTTTCCGCCGTCGAGGTCAAGATGACCTCCAACGTGCGCCAGGCCTCCACCGGCATCCAGAACCTCAACATGCCTTCAGTGAAGAACCTCATCGCGGTAGCCTCGGGCAAAGGCGGCGTGGGCAAGTCGACGGTTTCCGCCAACCTAGCCCTGGCCCTGGCCAAGACCGGCGCCAAGGTCGGGCTCATGGACGCCGACGTCTACGGCCCCTCCATCCCCCGCATGCTGGGCGTCATGGGCCAGCAGCCGGCCACCGACCCCCTGACCAAGAAGATGGTCCCCTTCGAGAAGCACGGCATCAAGTTCATGTCCGTCGGCATGCTCCAGGCCGATTCCGACACCGCCCTTATCTGGCGCGGACCGATGGCCAGCAAGCTCATCCAGCAGTTCCTGGGCGGGGTGGAATGGGGCGAGTTGGACTACCTCCTCATCGACCTTCCCCCGGGCACCGGGGACATCCAATTGACCCTCACCCAATCCGCTCCCCTGGCCGGGGCCGTCATCGTGACCACCCCCCAGGACGTGGCCCGCACCATCACCCAAAAGGGTCTCCGGATGTTCCAGCAGGTCCAGGTGCCCATCATCGGTATCGTGGAGAACATGAGCGGCTTTGTCTGTGAGCATTGTCATGAAGTGACCCCCATCTTCAAGAAGGGCGGGGGCAAGAAGATGGCGGAGGAAGTGGTGGTGCCCTTCCTGGGTGAACTGCCCCTGGAGCCCACCATCGCCGCTGACGGGGACTACGGCGTGCCCACGGTCGCCGCCCACCCCGACTCCCCTTCCGGCAAGGCCTACGCCCTCATCGCCCGTCAAATGGCCTCCCAGCTCTCGATCATCAACGAGGCGACCGGCAAGGTCTCCAACCGTCCCCGGGAAGTGGACACCAAGGATCCCCAGGTCACCACCATCACCTGGGACGACGGGAGCCTCATGCGCTACCCCAACCGTTATCTGCGGAGCATGTGTCCCTGCGCCCAATGCGTGAACGAAGTGACGGGCGAACGGATGATCAACCTTGCCTCCATCGACCCGGCGGTACGCATCGTGGGGGTCGCCCCCGTGGGACGTTACGCCCTCCATTTCCAATGGTCCGACGGCCATGGGACGGGCCTTTATTCCTTCGAGACCCTGCGCAAACTCGGGGAATAAGATCCCGGCAAAATTCACGGTCTTCCGGTTCCCCAGACCCATCTAGGTCATAAAAGACCCAGCCCTCGTTCCTTTACCATCCCTTCAGGTTTCATCCTTGATATTGATAATCATTATCAATATTCTAAGGGACCTTCAGGAGAACCCTTTTGAAAAAACTCGCCGGCACCTTGGCCCTTCTCTTCTTGCTGGGTGCCTTTCTCATTCCAAGTCTTACCCGGCATCCGGCCCAGGCCGAGGAAAGCCCGGAGAAATCCCCCCGGTTCCTCGTCCATCTCATGGACTACCTGGCGGTGGATTATGGCGGGGCGGTCAAGAACGGCAAGGTCATCAGCCTGAGCGAATACAAGGAACAGACCGACTTCTCCAAGACCGCCCTGGACCTAGCCCGCTCCCTTCCGGAACTAAAGGCCTCCACCGAGATCCCCCTGCTCGTCGAACACGTGGACCGATTGATCCGGGCCAAGGCCGACCCGCAGACCGTGGCCGCCGCCGCCCGGCAGGCCCAGGCCAAGGTCATCCAATGGGTGGACCTTCCCGTCGCCCCCGCTCAATGGCCCAACCTCACCACAGGGCGCATGCTTTTCCAGAACAATTGCGCCAAGTGCCACGGAACCGAGGGCCGCGGCGACGGCCCCAGCGCCAAGGGTTTGGAGACAAAACCCGCCAACTTCCAGGACCTGACCAAGATGCGGGAACTCTCCCCCTTCCAGGTCTTCAACACGGCACGCCTCGGGGTCCCCAACACACCCATGGCGGGATTCCCCAATTTCTCCGATGAGGACACCTGGAACCTGGCCTTCTATATCATCTCCCTGCGCTACCAGGACAACCCGGAGGACACCGCCGCCCTTTTCCAGGAATTGAAGGCCCGCTCCAAGCTGAAGGATGGTGATCTCCTGAAATCGGTCGCCAGTTCCTCCGATGAAGCCCTTGCCCAGAGGTTCTCCCTTTCCGCGGACCAAGGAGGGAAAACCCTGGCGGCCCTCCGGCTCCACTCCAACCAGAATTCCCCGGCCGCCTCCCTCGACCTGGCCTCTTCCCTGCTGGACGCGGCCTTCCGGGATTACCAGGCCTTCCACTTCGATTCCGCGGCCAAAAAGGCGGTCCGATCCTATCTGGAAGGCATCGAACCCATCGAATCCCGCTTGAGGGCCGACGATCCCCGGGCGGTCGGCGACCTGGAGGAAGCGATGGGCTTGGTGCGTTCCGGCATGAATTCCCAAAAGCCGCCCAAGGAAGTGGCCTTGGCCGTGACCAAGGCCCAGGACCTCATCCAACAGGCCCGCAAGACCCTGGGACAACAGGGTTCCTCCCCCGGCCTGACCTTCCTGCTCGCCTTCGGCATCCTCATTCGCGAAGGTTTCGAGGCCGCCCTCCTTATCGTGGCCCTGCTGGGCGTGATCCGGGTGTCGGGCGCGCAAAAAGCGGCCCGCTGGGTGCATGGCGGCTGGCTGGCGGCGGTGGGGCTGGGCATCCTGGCCTGGTTCTTTTCGGGATGGCTGATGGGCTTGAGCGGGATGGGGCGTGAATTGATGGAAGGCGTCACCGGAGTGGTGACCGTCCTGATCCTTCTTTACCTGGGCTTCTGGCTCCACAGCCGCACGGAGATCACCCGATGGAAACAATTCATTGAGGTCCAGGTCAAGGCCGCGGTGGAGGAACGGAACCTCATCCAACTGGCCTTCATCTCGTTCCTGGCGGCCTTCCGGGAGGCCATCGAGACCGTCCTTTTCCTGAGGGCCATCTGGCTGGAGGGCGGCATGGACACCAAGACCGCGCTCGGGGCCGGGGTCGTGGCGGCCTTTGCGGCGGTCCTCGTCCTGGGTTGGGTCCTCGTTCACTTCAGCACCCGGATCCCCATCAAGACCCTGTTCAACATCTCCTCGATCATCATGGTCCTATTGGCGGTCATCCTGACCGGAAAGGCCGCCCACTCCTTCCAGGAAGTGGATCTCCTGTCCGTGACCCTTTCACCCCTGGCCCTGCATTCGGATTGGCTGGGGCTCTACCCCACGCGGGAAACACTGCTGGCCCAATGGGTCGTCCTGGCCCTGAGCGTTTTCCTGTGGATCCGGGGCAAAAAACCGCCCCAAAAAGCCTAGGGATTTCCGCGGTTCCCCTCTTCCTTTTCCATTCGCTTCCGGCCTAAGTTGAAGGCGTAAGGGATCGGAGGCGATCATGGGCCCTATTCCGGGTTTTATCCCCAAGATCAAGATCCTCGACCAATACCGCTATAACGCGGTAACGGAAGAGACCGAGTTGATGTGGCGTTGCCTGAAATGCGGGGAGCTGGTCCACCGCAAGGAAGGGCTTCCGGAGCATTGCCCCTCCTGCGGGGCGCCCCAAAATGAATTCGCGCTGGTGGAAGAGGATTAATCGCCGATGTGGGCGGTCTTTTGGAGCATCTCCTCCACGTTGATGAACCCCACCGCCCGTAGGTCCTTTTTCTCTTTCCCGTCCTTCCCCACGAAGACCAAGGTGGGGACCCCCATGATGCCGTAGGTCCTCTTCAATTCCTCCACCGGCCCCGAGGAGAATTGGGTCAGGTCCGCCTTGAGAAGGACCCATCCTTTCAAGGCCTCGTGGACCTTTGGGTTCGAGAAGGTCTTGATCTCCAATTCCTTGCAGGGCGCGCACCAACTGGCGGAAAAGTCGATGAAGACGGGTTTCCCGTCCTTTTCGGCCCGGGTCAAGGTAGCCGGGTCGTAAGCGGCGAAGGGGAGTTCCACCGGCTGGGGCCAGGCTTGGAAGACCACGATCCCGAGGGCCAAAAGGACGGCCCCGAAAACCCATTGGAAACGTTTGAACCCTTCCGTCACGCCCTTCCCCGAGAAGACCCATCCCAACAAAAGGCCGCCAAGGACCAGGTAGGCCGGTACCAGGAAATGTTCCCAGCCCTTTGGCAAGAGCGGGCTCAAGAAATAAAGGGGCATGCCCAACAACACCATTCCGAAGATCTTCTTCACCCAGACCATCCACATGCCCGACCGGGGAAGGCGTTGGATCTCGGTGGAGAAGAACCCGAGCCACACATAGGGGAACCCCAAACCCAGGGAAAGGGTGAAGAACATGATGAAGCCCAGGTAAGGGTTCGCCTTGGCGGCGACGAAGGTGAGCAGGCCGATGGAGAAGGGATCCACGCAAGGCGCCGCCACGATCCCGAAGACCAGCCCCATCCCCAGGGCCCCCAACCAGCCTTGGGTGCTGGAGGAAGCGATCTTGTTCAGGAGCCAGGCCGGCGCCTGGATCTCGTAGAGCCCGAACATGGAAAAGGAAAGGACCACCAGCACCAGGGAGATGCCCACGAGCACCGCCGGCGACTGCAGGGAGGAACCCAGGATCTTCCCCGTCAGGGCCGCGGTCACGCCCAACGAGGAATAGGTGATGGAAATGCCCACCACATAGGCCACCGCCCGGCCCAGGATGACGCCCGGCTTCTCGGCCTTCTGGTTCCCGAAGTAGGAGATGGTGAGGGGGATCATGGGATAGACACAGGGGGTCAGGTTCAGGGCCAGCCCCCCCAGGAAGATGAGCACGAAGGTCAGCAGGATCCCGTTATTGCGGAGATATTTCGCGATGATGTTCTCGGAAAGCCCGGAGGCCGGTTGGCTCGCCAGGGCGCCCTGAAAAAGCTCCGGATGGAAGGGCGCGACCGGGGCCTTCAGGTCCCCGACCTGCACCTGGACGGTCACGGGGACGGTGGCGGGGGAAAGACAGACCTTATCGTTGCAGGCCTGGAGCTTGAGCGAAAGCGGCAAGACGGCGCTGCCCGGCTTGGCCGAAGGCGCCGACCGGATGTCCAGGTAAAGGACCTGGTCCCCCTCATAGACGGGAAAGGCCTTGGCCGATCCACCCAGGGCCTTTTTTTCCCCTGCCGGATAGCGGACCTCTCCCGAAGCCGAGAAATCGCCGCCGGCCGGCAGGGAAAGTTCCAGGGGAATGAAATAGTCGGGCAATCCTTCGTGGGCGTTCACATGCCAGCCCTTTTGGATCCGCAACCGGACCGCGACGGTGAAAAGGGCGTCGGGATGGACCGGCTTCAGGGAAGGATAAGCCTCGACTTGGACGACCCGAGAACTGTCCTGCAGGGCCCAAGCCGGGAGACCGGAAAGCGCCAAAAGGACCGCGAGGGTCTTGAGGATTTTCATGCCTGGTTCTACCCCTTGGTCCGTCCGGAAGGTTACTCCCACAAAATAAAAAAGCCCCGCCGGGAAACCCGGCAGGGCCATTGTATCCCTTTTGGGCCTTAGTGGACCTTGCGGGTGGATTCCCGTTCGAGCAACTCAGGCTGGAGCGTGGAGGCTTTTTCGGCCAGGTCCTCCTGGGAGATCATCTGGAACATCTTCCGGGCGGCCAGTTTCCCCATTTCATAGGCGGAGAAGGCGACCGTGGTAATGGCCGGCTCATGGTAGGCCGCCTCGTCCATGTTGTCGAACCCGATGACCGAGATGTCGCCCGGCACGTTGAGGCCCTTCTCCCGGAGCGCCCGGATGGCCCCGATGGCCATCAGGTCGCTGGCGCAAAGGATGGCGCTGGGACGGCGCACCGCGCCGAGGATCTTCAGGGCCGCCTTATAACCGCCCTCCTCCTCGAAATCCCCATCGGCCGCCCATTCCTGTTGGAACTCCAGCTTATGTTCGGCCAGGTTCTCCTGGAAGGACTGGAAGCGCTCCAACGCGTTGGTGGTGGTCATCTTCCCATTGATGATGCCGATGCGCTCGTGGCCCAGCTTGACCAGATGGTCGATGGCGATCCTCACCCCTCCCCGGTTGTCGAACCCGACATAAGGAAGGTCCTCCTGGCCGGTGATCTTGCCGTTCACCAGCACGAAAGGCACCTGGGCCTCGGCCAGTTCGCGGATGGAGGCGTCGGTGGACCAGGCGTTCAACACGAACATGCCGTCCACACTGCCGTCGCCGAGCAGGGCGCGGTAGGAGATCTGGGCCCGGGCGGTCTCGCTCAAAGGATGCAGCAGGAGGCGGTACTGCTTCTCGGCGGCCACTTCCTCCAGTCCCCGCATAATGTGGGTGAAGAAGGGGCTGCGGAAAACCGAGGTGTGGTGGGGTGCGATGACCCCGCAGATCTTGGAATGTTTCTGGCGCAGGCGGCGGGCATGGGCCTGGGGCTTGTAATGCAGGTCCTTGATGGCCACCAGCACGCGCTTGCGGCAATCTTCGCTGACCCACTTCTTGTTGTTGAGGACCCTGGAAACGGTTCCAATGGTGACCCCGGCTCGTTTGGCGACATCCTTGATGGTAGCCACGTTCGACTCCTTGGTTTTCCGGAAAACGACAAAAAAGTGAAAAATTAGACAGCTTTTCTTAGCACTTTTTAGACGGGAAAACCACAGGCAAGGGCCACAAAGAAGGAAAGTTCAGGCAAAATTTTTCATGGATGTCATTTTACGGGCAAACGAACTTGAATTGATTTCAGGAAGACTTTTCAGGAGGCCGCGGGCTATTTCCGCCCGAGAGTCAACGACTTTTGGTCAAGATCGACCGGATAGAGCCCGCTTTCGTCCGGCCGGAGCCGCTTCCCGTCCTGGAACAGGACGCCCTCGCCCTTCAAGCGGACCTTTAAAAAAACATGGGGCGGGAAAAATTCGGGCAGGTCCCACCGGTAGGTCTTCCGGTTCCCTTCGGTCCTGGCCCCGGCCTTCCCGAGGATCTTGGCCCCCATAAAATAGCTGCCCACTTCCGTGAAGGTCCCGACCCAGATGTCCTTGGCCGCGATGTCGTCCAGGATGGCCGTGAAGTTCTTGCGCAAGATGGGGTTCCACCCTGAGACCGTTCCTTCCAATCCGTGGATCATCCAGACCAACCACCCGCCCTTCTTGACGTCCTCCACGATCCATCGGCGGTAAGTGGAAAGGGGGAGCTTGGTCTCGGTCATCCGGGCGGGAATGTCGAGCCAATCCGGATCCATGGCCGGCGTCAGGACATAGTCCTTCCCATAACCTCCCCGGGCCAAAAGATCGGTCTTTCCCAGGGCTTTTTGCAATTCCGGGGTGATCTCGGTGAAGGGATAGGCGAAACTCCGGACCTGGACGCCGAACTCCTTTTGGAGCACGTGATTGGCCCCCACCACCTGGGCTTCCTGCTGCGGGGGCGTCATTTCGGCGGGATGCCGGTGGTCCAAGCTGTGATTCCCGATCTCATGGCCCTTGGCGATGATCCGCCGCCATTCATCCTTGCGGTCGATCTGGTTGGCGATGAGGAAAAAAGTGGCCTTCATCCCCCTTTGGTCGAGCTCGGGGATGGCCACGTCCAAGTGGGAATGATCGCCGTCATCGAAGGTCAGGGAGGTCGCGGCCTTGTGGCCGTTCCAGGGCGCCACTTCGATCACTGGAAACCCATCCCCGGCCCAGGCCGGGAGGCAGGTCAGAAAGAAAAACAGGAAGGCGTAACGCTTCAAATTCCGTCCTTCGGTCGTCTAGGTGGTCCCAAGCGTGCCGAGTATACTACCGGCGTCCGGCATTTCAAACGGAGGACCCATCCGGGTCTTCGCGGCATCAGGAAAGAACCTTGGGATCTTCGGTCCACCATTTGGAAACACTTCTTCGACAAGCCGAGGAAGAACGATCGTCCTCCCATTTCGCCCATGCGGCAAGGATCTACAAAAAGCTCTCGGCCCATCCCCGATTGGACGCCCTCGACCGGGCCCAAGCGTTGCTCGGACTGGCCGATATGGAACGCATCCAGGGGGATTTCCAGGACTCCCTACGGCACTACGCCCAAGGGGCCCGAACCCTCCGCACAAAGGATCCCGCCCTCTATTGGGACGCTCAAGTCGGTTGGGCCCTGGCCGCCCGGGCTTGTGGAAGGCCGATGGAAGCCCTCGCCATCCTCCAAAAAGCCCAGGCCTTCTATAAAAAAGAGAAGGATCCCGGCGGCGAAGCCTTCTCCCATTGGGCTTTGGGCGGCACCTGGCGCATCGCCGGGAACATGAAAAAGGGCCTGCAGGAATTGCTCATCGCCCTGCGGGCCTTCAAAAAGCTTCGGGATCCCGAAGGGATCGCCTATACCTGCTGCGCCCTGGGCGGCATTTTCCGCATGTTGGGCCGCTATGACGAATCCGGGAAATATTACCGGGAAGCCAACCGCCGGATGCGCCAACGGAAGGACACCTTCGGCATCGCCTACTCCTATTGCGGGTTGGGGAACGTCGAACGGATGAATGACCGATTCCGCCAGGCCCTTCCCTTCTACAAAAAGGCCGAAAAGCTTTATGGGACCATCGGCGACCGGGTCAGCTACGCCTACACCCTTTGGTCCATCGGGACCACCCACAAGATGCTCGGAGAATATCCCCAAGCCATCCTGGCCTTTCATCAAGCGGACGATCTTTTCAGGAAGACCGGGGACACCCGGGGACGCATCTATGCCCTGCTTGGTTTCGCCGAGGTCCGGTTCCTCCAAAAGCATCGGAACAAAGGAATGGATTCCTGGCGTCAGGCCAAGAGGATCGCGGACCAGAGTCATTTCACCTGGGAAAACCTGCATGTCCGGGCGTTAACAGGCGGAAAAGTCCGTGACTTAAGGGGACATTACCGAAGAGCCGGTTCGGATTTTTTCCCTATCGATTTCCCCATCAATTGGCCCTGAGACCACCCGGACCTTAAACAAAAAAGGCGACCCAAAAAGGTCGCCTTTCGCTTTATCGACTCCTCAAAAACCCGGGTCCGTCATTCCCCCTGCCTCCAACCTCTGGATCCGCTTTTCCAGCGGCGGATGGGAGGCGAAAAGGGATCCTCCGGGCGCGGAGATCTTGAAGGCGGCGATGGAGGCCGGTTCCGAGGGTTTGGGTTGATGGATGTAGCGTTGCAGGGCCCGTAGGCCGTTGGCCATCTGCTGGCGGCTGGTCAAACCGGCCCCACCGGCGTCCGCGCGGTATTCCCGCCACCTTGAGAAGGCCATCACGGGGATCATCCCCAGGATCCCGAAGACCATTTCCAGGACCATCCGCAGGAAGAATTGGGCCATTGGGCTACCCTCCCGGCGGTCGTTGTCGCTACCACGGGTCAAGGCGATGGAAACCGCGTAGGCCAGGAACATGACGAAGGCGTTGATGACACCTTGGATGAGGGTCAGGGTCACCATGTCGCCGTTGGTGATGTGGGTCATCTCATGGCCCAGGACCGCCTCGATCTCCTCACGTTCCATGGCATTGAAAAGTCCCGTGGAAACGGCCACCAGGGCATGATGTTTATCGGGCCCGGTGGCAAAAGCGTTCGGGTCGGGACTTTCATAGATCCCGACCTCGGGCATGGTGGTAAGCCCCGCCCTTTGGGCCAAGTTGTGGACGGTTTGCACCAACCAGCGCTCTTCGGCCCCACCCGGGTTCTCCGGATCCAAGACCTGGACTCCCATCATGGTCTTGGCCGACCAACGGGAGATCATCAGCGTGAGGAACGACCCGCCCATACCCCAAACGAGGCAAAAAATCATCAAGGAGCCATAGTCGACGCCCCGCTGGGTCAGGAAATTCTCCAACCCCAGGAAATGGACGATCATGGAAATGGTGACCATCACCAACAGGTTGACGGCCAGGAAAAGACCGATGCGACGGAACCACATCATGGAATTCCTCCGGAACGGATCAGGATTCTGAAGTCTTGGGACGCCGGATTCAAGTTACTGACGCACCCAGGGCATTTCAAGGCGGTTGGACCTGACAAGATTTTCCGGAACGCAGGACTTTTAACGATTTTTGTTCGATGGGCACAAGGACCTTAACGTCCCAAGACCTTCTTCAAGAACTCCCGCACGACGTCCAACGATTCCGGGCTGATGGTGTGGCCCATGGGGAATTCCTTCCGTTCCACCGCCGAATAACCGGTCTGTTTCAGGGACTCTTCCGCGTGCCGGGAGCCGTCCACCGGGACCACATCGTCCAGGGTGCCATGCACCAAGAGGATCGGCAGGTCCAAGGGGGCTTCCGCCTTGGTCAAGGTGGACCAGGGATCGGGCATATAACCGCTCATCGAGACGATCCCGGCGACCTTCCCCTTGTAGTTCAAGCCCGCTTCCAGCGACATGACCCCACCCTGCGAGAACCCCATCAAGACCACCGGCGAAGGTTTTTTCTCGACCCCAGGCGCGGGCCTCAAATTCGGATCATTAGAAAAACGGTCCAGGACCTTGAAGAGATATTCCCGGCTTTCCACGATCTCTTCCCGGTCATGGGCCTGGAAGTCATACCAGGCATAGGCCCCTTCCGGATAACCCTTCAAATGGAGGGGAGCGTCCGGGAGGACGAAACGGCAGCCCTCCAGCCTTAATTCATCGGCCAAGGGGGCCAGGTCGTCCGCGTTGGTGCCCAACCCATGGAGAATGACAATGACCGGGGCGCCCGCCGGGATGATGGGAGGGTCCAGCACCAAGCAGGAATGGCCTTGGACCTGTGTTTCGGAAAGGATCATGGGGACCCCCATTTTGAATTCTTAGTTTTAATTCTTAATTTCAGAACTCGAAATTATTTTTTCAGGGCGTCCAGGGCCGCTTCCCGGACCTTCAAGTCCGGGTCGTTCTTGCTCAGGTCCACGACCTTCCCCCGCAAGGAGGCATCCGGCATGGCCTTGAAGCCTTCGATCGCCGCCAGTTTGGCGGATTGGACCATTTCGTCATCCTCGGGTTTGCCGGTCGGTTTCAGGTCCATCATTTGCTTGAGGACCGGCAGGGCCTTTTCATCCTTCAGACGGGCGAGGGCCACCGCGGAGTCGTAGCGCAATCCAGCGTTCTCATCCTTCAATAAGGATCCCAACGCGGACTTGGCCGGTGCGTAACGCAACGCGCTCAAAGCCCCCACCGCCATGCGGCGGACCCCCAGGTCGGGGTCGGACAGGGCCGATAGCACCGAAGCGCCGCCCGAAGGGTCCTCGATGTTGCCAATGGCCCAGAGGCTATAGACCTTCACGTCCACCGATTCGTCCTTCAAGGCGGAACAAAGGGCGGGCACGGCCCCCTTCACCTTGAGGCGCCCCAACACCAGGGCCAGGTATTCGCGGATGCGGGGATCGTCCTGGGCCGCGCCTTGGAAGGTCTTCACCAATTCGCCCTGCAGGTTCTCGTCGAACTGCACCTTTTCCCCCTGGTTCAACATCCGGGAAAGCTCATAGGCGGCCTGCCAACGGCGGCTGGTGCTGTCGCTCTTGAGCTCCTGCAGGTATTGCTCGGCGCTCTTGGGATGCTGGAGGGCCAGGGTGCCCAGGAAGAAGATCCCCAGGGCGACCAGCACGATGCCCGCCGGGATAAGGAAAAGCTTCACGAAGAGGGACAACCCCGATTCGGGCGCATAGACGGGGCCCTGGGGGCCCGGTCCTGGATTGGGTTCGGTCACTTTTCATCTCCTTCAGCGGCTTTCTTTTTGAAAACATACTGGTCGTGGACCTTCAGGTCGAAACCGCCGACCTTGTCCGGGATCGGGAACCCCCGGTAGATCGCCCCGCATTTATAGCAGATGACGATGTCGCCCAAGCCGAAATAGAGGGCCAGGTCCAACAAGGCGAAGCCGATGAGGATCTGCATGAACCACCGGTTGAAGATGAGGGCGGCGGCGATCATGAGCACGATCAACCAGAGGCCCAGCTTGGTATTGAAATCCTTCTGCCGGTAGAACTCGGTACAACCGCAAAGGTAACATTTTTCCACGGAGCCCTTGGTGTCCAGCCGGCCGTCGCCCGTCGCTTCCCGGCCCTTTCCGCATCGGGCGCAGGGGATCAGGCCCCTTCCCGGAAGCTCGGAGAGAAAGATGCCGTTCTCGCACTCAGGGCAATAGGTGTTGATCTCCATTAAAAGGGCAGTCCTGTTCTCAAGGTAAGGTAAAGGCCCATGGCCTCCCCCATCAGCGTACAGACCATGGCCGCATAAAGGATCCCGGTCGCGGATTGGGTGGACCTGGTACGGACCGTCTCCCAGATCCAATAGGCCATCCCCAAGGGCGGGAGCAGGCCCCAAGCCACCCGGAACAGGATGAAGATGAACTCTTCCCGGACGAAAAGGGGAAGGCCCTGGCTTTCCTGGACGGCCTTGCTGCTCCAATAACCCCCGGCGATCAAAAGGGCCATCCAAACCGTGAGGAGGATATAGCTGTTGGAATAGCGCTTCAAGGGAGCGATCGAGAGTTTGGGGGTCACCAGGTACCAGTGCCCGAGCATCATGGCCAGGGTCACCGAGCCCAGGAGAAGGGCCGAGGAAAGGGTTCGGACCGCCAGCCACCCCAGCGCCCCCTGGCCTTCCCAGGGCCAATAGGCGATGGCCGGTAGTCCGGCCAATAGGGCCCCCATGAAACAGGTCCAAAGGAACCAGCGGACCCGCACCTTCAAGGCGATGGTGAAGCAAAGGGTGAAGAAAAGGGAGGCGCCCAAGGCCCAGGCCGCCTGACGGTAGGCGGGCTCGAACTCGGGCCCGGAAAAAAGGGCCAGCCCCACTGCCAAGGTATCGAGCGCCACGCAGGTAAAACCGAAGAAACGATAGAAGCCCTGGCCCACCTCCCGGAGCTTCACCAGGGGAAGGAGCACGAGGCAACCCCAAGCCATGGAGGCGAAATAGAGGAAAGCGATCTTGGTGACCAAAGGGACCCTTTCTGAAAGGGCGTTATTGTAACAGGCCGTTCACGCCCCGCGAAGGAGCGCCGGATGAATTTGCGAAAGGAAATATGGTATCCTCCTTTGTCGCCCGGATTTTCCCAAAGGTCGGCCATGCACTTTTTCCAGATCCTGCTGTTGGCCGTGATCCAAGGTTTCACCGAACTGCTTCCCGTCTCCAGTTCCGCCCACGTGATCGTGGCCGAAAAAATGATGGGGATCGACCCCACCTCCCCTGAGATGACCCTTCTTTTGGTCATGCTTCATACCGGGACCATGGGGTCCGTCCTGGTTTTTTTCGGGAAGGATTGGAAAAAAACCTATTTCCGCGACCGGAAAAACACCTTGTCCCTGCTCAGGCTGGTCTTCCTTTCCTCGTTGACCACCGGCCTTTTGGGCTTCGGCCTCAAATCCCTGATCGAGAACATTTCGCTCCAAGGGATCCCGGACGCGAGCATCGAGATGATCTTCGGGAACCTGAAGCTCATCTCCCTTTCCCTGGCGACGGTCGGGGCCGTCATCCTCATCGCGGCGTTCCGGGAAGGACATACCAGCACCAAGAAGACCTTCGGGATCCCGGAAGCCTATTGGATCGGGATGTTCCAGGGGCTCTGCCTGCCCTTCCGGGGGTTCTCGCGGTCCGGGGCCACCATTTCGGCCGGGCTCATCCTTGGCATCGACAAGAAGAGGTCCGAGGACTTCAGTTTTGCCCTGGCCCTGGTCCTCACCCCGCCGGTGGTCCTTCGGGAGGCCCATCGCCTGATGAAAACCCATGCCTTTTGGGGGATGGGCGCCTCGGACGTCCTTTCGCTTTTCCTCCCGAGCCTTTTGGGGATGATCTTGAGCTTTGGGGCCGGACTCCTGGCCCTGCACCTGCTTTCCTCATGGCTCGAAAAAGGCCGCTGGGCCTGGTTCGGGGTCTACTGCCTGGCTTTTTCCGGATTGGTCTGGTTCCTGGCCTGATCCGATCTGTTACCTTTTTACCCGCCTTGGGAATAAATACGCCCTATCCCGCCCCTTGATCGAAGGAAATGCCGTTTTTTCACTCCCCGCCATGGCATCCCTTTTGCCCTAGGAAAGGTCAAGAACCTATCCGAAGGAGCGGACCATGAGCCCATCCCTGGCATTCCCGACCATCACCCACAAGCCCTTCCGGGCACCCCATAGCTTGGAGCTCTCGATCCTTTTCAAGGATTTCCTTTCTTATTGGGCCGGATGGCCCGTTCACCTGGACGAGGAAGGCCGCGTGGCAGGCTCCCGGGATTGGAAGGAATGGCAGGTCTCATTCCACGGCTCGCTCCAAGGCATGCTGACCCTCAAGACCACCCGCCGCCTGGTCGGCGCCCTTTGGGAGGCCCAGAGCTTCAAGGGGCGGGATTTCCCCGATGCGGAATCAGCCTTCCGTGAATTGGCCGCGCTCTATGCCACCTATTTGGCCCAATCCCTTTGGAAGGACCGGTTCCTGGGATTGGACCCGCTCATGGCCCGGCCCGTCGGGACCGTTGAAAGACCTTCTCCCTTCCAATGCCACACCTACAGCCGGCTTTGGATGAAAGGGGAACCCCTGGAGATCCGCTGTTGGCTGGACCCGAACCCGGCTTCCAGGAGGGCGTCATGACCATCGGGACCGAAGGGACCAGGACCTTGGACCCCCGGGCCTTCCTCTTCCTGGACCTTTCCCACCTCCTCGAACGGGTCCTGCGGATCTGGGGCGTGGGCCGGATCCTTCATAAGGGGACCCCGGCGGAAGGACCGGCCTATCTGCCCATGGAGCGGATGGTGACCCTGTCGGGAGCGGTGAAGGGCTTATTGGTGGTCCGCAGCACCCGGGAATTCGCCCTTTGGCTTCGGTCGCGCCGGGAGAACACCGTCCTGGGGCGTTATCCGGAAGAGGACATCTTCGAGGAACTGGTTTCCCTCTTCTGCCTTTACCTGGTCCATTCCTTCTGGAAGCCCCACCTTTTTTTCCTGGGCCCTATCCATCCCTTCCCATCCATCCCCGCCGATTGGCCCGAAGAGACCACCCGGTCCGCGGCGACCATGGAGATCGAGGGTTTTCCCCTGGAGATCCGGCTTTGGATCGACGAAGGGGAACGGCTCTAAGGTCGGCCCCGGTCCTATTTCTCGTCCAGGACCCGGCGGATATGCTGGACCAGGTCCTCCAATTCGAATGGTTTTTGGATCAGATGGATCCCGGCATCCAATATGCCCTGTTGGGAAAGGACCTCTTTCGGATAGCCGGAAATGAAGATCACCTTGGCCTTGGGCCGGTTCTTCTTGAGTTCCACCATCAATTCCCGGCCGTTCATCTTGGGCATGATGGTGTCGGTCAAGAGCAGGTCGATGTCCCCCTTGTGATCCCAGGCCACCTTCACGGCCTCCAACCCGTTGGCCGCCGGCAGGACCTTGTAGCCGTAGCGTTCCAGGGAACGGACCAGGACCTTGCGGACCTGGTCCTCGTCCTCCGCCAGGAGGATGGTCTCGCTCCCCACCGGGATCAAGGTGGCCTGCTTGGGCTTTTCCTCGAAACCCTCCACCGAGACCATGGCGGGGAAATAAAGGGTGAAGGTGGTCCCGATCCCCGGCGAGGAATGGACGAAGATATGCCCGCTCCATTTGCGGGTCAGGGTATAGACCGTGGCCAGCCCCAGCCCCGTCCCCTTGTTGGCCTTGGTGGTGAAGAAGGGCTCGAAGATATGCCGCTGGACCTCGGGACTCATGCCCGTGCCCGTGTCGGTGACCGCGAAGCGGACATAATCCCCGACAGGGAGCGTCGGCCGGCCCTCGGCCTCCAGTTTTTCCGCCGGCACCCGTTTCGTCTCCAGGATGAGGTTCCCGCCCTGGGGCATGGCGTCCCGGGCGTTGATGACCAGGTTCAGGATGATCTGCTGGATCTGGCCCGGATCGGCCAGGATGGGACGGAGGTCCGGGTCCTGGATGATGGCCAGCTCCACATTGGCGTCGATCAAGCGCTTGAGCATCTTCTTCATGTCCGCCGAGACCTCGTTGAGGTTCACCGGCTGGGGCTGGGAGACCTGTTTCTGGCCGAAGACCAGCAGTTGTTTGGCCAGGTCGGCCCCCCGTTGGACCGCCTTCTGGATCTCGCCGACCTCCTCCTGATTGGGGCTCTTGGCGTCCAGGCTGGACTTCAGGAACTCGGCGTTCCCGCCGATGACCGAAAGCAGGTTGTTGAAATCGTGGGCCACACCGCCCGCCAGCCGGCCGATGGCGTTCATCTTCTCGATCTGGCGTAGTTGCTCCTCGTGTTGGCGCAGGGATTCCTCGGACTTCTTGCGCTCGCTGATGTCGCGGTGGATGGCCGAAACGCCGATCATCTTTCCCGAGGAGTCCCGGATGGGGGACATGGAGATGGAGACGTCCATGGTCTTTTCGTCCTTGCGCATCCGGACCGTCTCGAAATCGGAGATGTTCTCCCCCGCCAGGACGATGGCCCGCAGTTCCTGGGCCTCATGCTTACGGTCCTCGGGAGAGAGGATCGTGGCCGGACGGCCCAGGACCTCCTCGAAACTGTATTGGAACAGGTTTTCCGCCCCGCGGTTCCAACTGAAGATATTGCCGTCCAGGTCCGTTCCGACCACCGCGTCCGTGGTCTGCTGGAGGATGGCCGCCAATTGGGCGCGGACCTCCTCGGCCTTTTTCTGTTCGGTGATGTCCCGGATGATGGCCGAATAACCGGTGACCCGTCCTTCCATGTCCCGCATGGGGCTCAAGGTCGCCGCGATATGGATCAGGCGCCCGTCCTTGCGGAGCCGGTTGGTCTCGTAACTGACGGGCTCCAAACTCGTCATGATCTTTCGGCGCATCTCGTCGATCTCGCCTTTTTTTCCCGAAGGTTCCAGGATGTCGCTGGAACGGCCGATGATCTCCCGGGCCTTGTAGCCATAGATCCTCTCGGCGCCCTGGTTCCAGTCCAGGATGGTCCCCCGGGTGTCCGAGACCACGACCCCGTCCTGGGTCTGTTCCAGGATGGAAGCCAGCCGCCGCTGGGCTTCTTCCGCCTGGATCCGTTCGGTGATGTCGATGACCATCCCCAAGGCGTAAAGGGACTTCCCGTCCGCGTTGCGGATGAGGGTCACCGTCAAGTGTCCCCAGACCACCCGTCCATCCTTCCGGATATAGCGTTTATCCATCTCGTAACTGTGGATCCTGCCTTCGGAAAGCTCCCGGTAACGTTCGAGGTCCTTGTCCCTATCCTCCGGGTGGGTGAACTCCCCAAAAGGCCGGCCGACCAGTTCCTTGCTTCCATAACCCAAAAAATGTTCAAGGCCCGGGTTGGCGAAAAGGAGCTTCGAATCCAGGTCCACGAGCGCCAGGCCGATCGGACTTTCCTGGAAGATCTTGCGGAATCCTTCCTCGCTCTCCGCTAAGGCCTTCTCCGAGGCCGCCCGATCGGTGATATCCAGGGCCATGCACATCATCCCGGAGAATTGCCCCACTTCGTCCCGAAGGGGGGAAACGTACCACTCGCAAAGGAGCTCCTTGCCGCCCTTCCGCCGGCAAGTGATCGCCTTTCCCCGCAAGCCACCCCCTTTTTGGACCGTCTCCCGGATCTCGGCGCCCAAGGCGGCCATGGCCTCCGGCCCGATCAGGAGACCCTGTTTCCCTTCCACTTCATCGAAGGTATATCCGAACAGGAGCTGGGCGGCGGGGTTCCAATAGGTATAGTTGAAATTGGGGTCGGTCAGGATGAAGGCCAGGGGCATTTTTTCCAGGTAGGTCTGGAGCCTCTCCAGCAGGATGTCCCGTTCGGCCCTCAACGTTTCCTGGGTCAGCCGGGACCTTTCGCTTTCCGTCAGGTCCCGGGCGATGACCGAGACATTCATCGCCTTTCCCCCGGGATCCTGGACCGGCGACAGGCAGATCGAAAGGCGTGCCTTGCCCCCATTTTTGGTCAGGTGGGTTTCCAGCAGGTTGACCGCGCTTTTCCCTTGTCGGGTCACCCGCAGATGTCGATCGAATTCCTCCTGCCGTTCCTTCGGGACCAACGAAAGCACGGGACGTCCGATGATCTCATCGGGGGTATAACGATATGTCCTCTGGGCGCCGGGGTTCCAGCTCAGGATCTCGCCCCCGGAGCCGACCAGGTAGATGGCATCGTGGGAGGATTCTACGATCGAGGCGAGACGGAAGCGGTTCTCCTCCGCCTTTCGGCGCTCCAGAGAATAGCGGATCGACCGTTCCAGGGAATCGGGATCGAGCCTGTCCTTGTGGAGGAAATCCGAGGCCCCCAGCCGCATGGCCTCCAGGTCCATATCCCCGGAGCCGAGGCCCGTCAGGAAGATGACCGGCAGGGTCGAGCCTTTTCGCCTTAATTCTTGGAGAAGTTCAAGGCCATTGCGGCCTTCCAGGCGGAAATCCAACAGGCAGAGGTCATGACCCCCGCTTTCCAGTTTTTTCAAGGCCGAGGCATAGGTCTCCACCCGGTCCAATTCGTAGGTCCCTCTTTTCAAGCCATCGAAGATCTTCCGCAGGATGAGGAAGTCATCCGCGTCGTCCTCGACGACCAGGATCCGGACCGGAGCCGCCGTCACGGATGGGCCAAACTGTTGCCGGGCGGCAACTCGACGAGCTTCAACCAATAGTTCTTGAGGGACCGGGCCATGGCCAGCAGGTCCTCGAAATTCACCGGTTTGCGGATGAAGGAGTTGGCGCCCAGGTTGTAACTCCTCATGATGTCTTCCTCCGCGTTGGAGGTACTGAGGACCAGCACCGGGATCTTCTTGACCTCTGGATCGGCCTTGATGAAAAGAAGGGCCTTCCGCCCGTCCATACGGGGCATGTTCAGGTCCAAAAGGATGAAACAGGGCCACAGGTCCTCGATCTTGGAGAAATCACCTTTCCGTTTAAGGTAATCCATCAGTTCCTCGCCGTTCCCCAGGAACCGGATGGGGTTCTCGACCCCTTCCTTCCGCAAGGCCTTCTCGATCATCATCCGGTCGTCGGCATCATCGTCCACCACCAGTATGGGGCGGGCTTTCGTTGGATCACCCTGCATGACCTTCCTCCTTCGTTTTCTTTCCGGATGGGCTCAATGGCCGGGCTCCGTTGCCGCGGTGGGCAATTCAACGATCTCCAGCCAATACTCTTTCAAGGAAGCCATTAATTCGACCAAACGGTCGAAATTGATCGGTTTCGTGATGAAGGAGTTGGCCCCCAGGTTGTAGCTGCGGATGATGTCTTCCTCCGCTTGGGAGGTGGTCAGGATCACCACCGGGATACGGCGTAGCTCGGGATCGGCCTTGAGGATCTCCAGGGCCTGGCGGCCGTCCATTTTGGGCATGTTCAGGTCCAAAAGGATGAAGCAAGGCTTCGGAGCGGACCCCGGCGACAGGAACTTCCCCTTCCGCTGGAGATATTCGAGCATTTCCTCCCCATCCTCCAAGAATCGGATCGGATTGATGACCCGGTTCGCCCGCAGTGCCTTTTCCGTCAGGAACCGGTCGTCCTTGTCATCGTCCACCATCAGGATCGGCAGCATCGATTTGTCCTCGGACATATCCCCCCCTTGCTTCAAGCTTTGTGATGGACCGGCAGCTCAACGATGAAACAGGCTCCTTGCCCCGGCTTTCCTTCCGCCCGGATGCTCCCTCCGTGCCTTTCCACCACCTTACGGCAGACCGCCAACCCGATGCCGGTCCCCTCATATTCGTCCTTCCCGTGAAGTCTCTCGAAGACCTTAAAGATCTGGTCGGCGTATTTGTTGTCGAAACCGATGCCGTTGTCCTCGACCGTGAACCGGCAGGTCTTTCCGTTCCCCGCGATCTGGGCGCCCACTTTCACCTCAGGTTCCACCCCTGGCCTTTGGAATTTCAAGGCGTTCCCGATGAGGTTTTGGAACAATTGACGCATCTGGGTGGCATCGGCCTCGATCCTCGGCATTTCCCCGACCTCGACCTTGGCCTTCCTCTCGCCGATCCTCACTTCAAGGTCCGAAAGGACGTCCTTCAGGACCGGGCCCATATCCACGGGAAGGAAAGGCTTGGCCTTGGTCGTCACCCGGGTCAGGGCCAGGAGGTCGTTGATGAGCCTCTGCATCCGCCCCGCGGCATTCTGCATCCGGTCCACGTAGCCGCGGCCCGTCTCGCCCAGGACCTCTTGGAACTCGTCCCGGAGGAACTCCCCGAAGGATTGGACCTTCCGCAAGGGTTCCTGCAGGTCGTGGGAAGCGACGAAGACGAAATCCTGGAGCTCTTTGTTGCTGACCTCCAGGGCCGCCGTATAGACCCTGAGCCTTTCCCGTTCTTTCTGATCCGTGACGTCCTCGGAGATCCCGAGAAGATAGAGCGGTTTCCCGTCCTTTCCCATGACAGGGATCTTACGGGTATGGAGGGTCCTTCGGCCGTTCTCCTTGGTATCGATGGATTCTTCCGGGATATCCAGGAGCTTTCCCCCGTTCAGGACGGCCCGATCCTTGGAAATGAAGAATTCCGCTTGTTCGGCGGGGAAAAGGTCATGGTCGTTCTTACCGATCAGCTCGGCCCGGGAAAGGCCCAGGAGCTCCTCCCCGGCCTTATTGAACATGACGAAACGGAGGTCCTTGGCCTCCTTCACGAAGATCATGTTCGGGACGTTCTCGAGGATCGAGGATACGAAGTCCTGCGCCTTCAAGGTCTCTTGTAACCGGCGGCGTTCCGAAATGTCCCGCACCATGGCCAACAGGCGATCCTGCCCCCCGATGACGGTCCGGCGTAAATGGACCTCAACCCAACGGACCTCCCCGTTCTTATGGCGCGCCTGCCATTCGAAGATCTGGGGCCCTTCGTCCTGGGCCCTTTTCATCCAGGCGGCCGCATCCGCCAGGGTATAGCCGGGGTTGCCGGTGGTGAACAGGGCGGGATCGGACCCAAGCACTTCATTCCGGGTATAGCCGATCAATTCGGTGACCCGGTTGTTCACGTCCAATATCCGCCCCGTTTTCAGGTCGTGGACATAAAGCGTATCGCTGATCTTCTCGAATATCTCACGATAATTGGCTTCCGAGGCCCGCAAATCCGCTTCCGCTTTCAAGGCCGCGGTCAGGTCATGCAACACCACCAACCCACCGTTCACTTTGCCATCCTCGTCCTTCAAAGGCCGTGCATTAACGCTAATGAACACCCCTTCCGGATTGCCCGCGTTCCTGAGGAACTGGATCACGCCGTTCGCTTCCTTCCCCTGCACGGCCAAGACCAAGGGCGATTCCTGTTCAGGATAAGGGGTCACCTTGTCTTCCCGAAAGACCCCATATTCCTTTGTCCATTGGGACGGCCCTTGGGAAGAGATGCCCTTCCCCACGATCCTTTCGGCCGCCTGGTTGAAATAGGTCATACGCCCTTCTTGGTCCGCCACCACGATGCCTTCCGACATGTTGCGCATGACCAGGTCCAGGAGCCTCGTTCTTTCGAGCACGATGCGTTGTTGGGTCTGGACCTCCTCCAGCATCCGATTGAAGGAATCCTGGAGGGTCCCCATCTCGTCACGACCGCCCTTCGGGATGCGGAGGGAGAAATCCTGGTCCCGGGTGATCTTCCGGGCCACTTCCGAAAGGGCCAGGATGGGCCCGGAGATCTGTGCTTGCAGGGCAACGGCGAGCAGGTAACCCAACAGCAAGGACCCCGCGATGACGGAGGCCGAGAGCCAGGCATAGGCCCAATAGCGGTCGGTCAAAGCGGAAAGGTTGGATCGTAGGAAAATGGTCCCGTAGGGGTGGTCGCCTTCCGTGACCGGGGCGAAGACTTCCAGGTAGCCGTTCCGGTATCCGGTGGTCCCCGAGCTATCGGGAAAATCGGCGGCAGGCTTGTCGCCCGGATAGCGGGCGAAGATCCTCCCCTTCAGGTCATAAACGCAGGCCGCGAGGATCCGCCGGTCCGTCTTGAGGGAAGCCAGGACCTGCGTGGCGTCCGATTCGTTCTGGAAAGCCAACGCCGCGGTCACGTTGGAGGCGATGATGCGGGAACGGGTCGTTAAACTGTCGACCATGCCCCGGTGAAGGGTCACCACTTCATAGGTGATGAAGGAGACCCACGTCAGCAACAGGACCGACCCGCTGGTCAATAGAAGGACCATCATGAGCTTTCGGCGGATGGGCATGTTGTCCAGGAACATTCCTTACTCCTTGCCGGGTCCGGAGACTTCTGCGAGCCTCAGGATCTTGGAACTGATGACCAAATGTCCCCTTTTGGCGGCTTCCAGATTGATCTTGAAACGGATCTTGTTGTTTTCCAGGAAGAAGCCGATGACGCCCCCGCTATCGGTGAACCTCGAGTCGTCGCCCACGGTCAAGACGTCCTGCCCTTTTAGGTCCCGCAGGATCCGGCCCACCTCCCCTTCCGCCGAATGGCTGACAAAAAGGATCTGGCAGTTCTTGGCCTCCTCGGAACTATGAAAGCGGTGGATGACCATGGGATGACCGTTCACCTTCTCCCCTTTTATGGTCTCATCGATGAATCCGTCGAAGGGATCGTCGCCCAGGACCCCGATGCAAAAGGGCGCGTCCGGTTTTTCGAAGGCCGTTTTCGGCCATTGGACGAATTGGGCGAAATTGAAGAGGAACACCGCCTTGACCTGGTACTCCTTGGAGATCTCGGCTCGCGCAAAACCCATGACGACCGGGTGAAGGCTCAAGACAAGGAAAAGAGCCGGGACTAGATAGGTTTTCCTTCCAAGGCTCCAGTTCAAAACCGCAAGTCCGCCTTTCCATAGACGCTGCGAGCGATCTCTTCCTGGGCCGGTCCAGGATATCCACCTTCCACATGGTGATCATGCAGCAGATTTTGTCCCACCACCGATATCTCAACGCCCTTGTCGACCTTCCATCCCAAACGGACATTCAATTCAGCGTAGTCAGGCACCAATCCTGGGGTACTGGCGTCATTGTTATGAACGGCATCGATCCAACGGAAGGACCCATCCAGTTCGAAACCGGCCGGCAGGTCCATCGCCGACCGCAGGAAAACTTGATTGATCGGATCGGCCGTCTCATTGAGTCCGTTATTCTGATCGCCCCCGGGCCCCACCCAAATGTTCTCCTGGAGCAGGTCATAGCCGAAATGGAGGCGCCATCCATCCAGGGCTTGATAATCGGTGGCGAGCTCCAATCCATAGGTCTGAGCCATCAGTTCATTTTGGAAATAAAGCTGGATAAGGGCATTGGGATCGCCCATAACGATCGTGCTGGCCTGGCTGCGCAAGTGGTCATAATTGTTGAAGAAAAGGGAGAGTGAACCGGTTGTTTTTGGATCAAACTGGGCCCGGTAGCCCAGTTCATAGGCCACCACGTTCTCCGAGACGAAATCCGAATTGGGGATGACCTTGAAGATATAAGGATGATCGGGTCCCGGTTGTTCCAGGTCCCGGTCATAATGCGAAGGCGTCCGAACCGCCCGCGAGACCGCCCCCCAGACCATTTGTTTGTCCGAAACGTTCCACTGGAGGCGGCCGTTCGGTTCAAATTCATAACCCGTATAATCGTTGTGCTCGACCTTGCTCCCCAACGTGAGAAAGAAATCCTCCCAAACTTTGACCTCATCCTGGGCGAAACCGCTGAAAAGGTTCAGGTCCCGCGTCCCAGGAACAAAACCCACCACCGGTGCATTCTCGATGGCCTCGTGGGTGAACCGGTATCCCAGGCCCCAGACGACCCGATTCCTATCGTCGAGCGGGAACCGGTCGTGAAGGTCGAGGTCATAGGTGGAAAGGTCATCCTTCAGGGTCCCCGGTGGGATCGCGGGAGAAGCGGGGTAGAAGGGAGGGAACGCCGGAAAAGCATCAGCCCCTTGGAAGGGGGCTTCCATGTGGTTACGATCGAAATAAACCTGGACCGTGAGGTCATCCTCTTGCGTGAAACGGCGGGTCCACCGCCCCAGCAAATTCCCCCCGACCGACGAACCGTCGGCCCTGTTCATCCCTTCCCCGCCAGGCATGACACTCGTATCACTCCCGAAAAGATCGCCCTGGAGAGTGAAATAATCCGTTGAGGTTGGATCATTATCGATGCGGAAACCTCCTTGACCACGGTCCCAATGGTCTTGGGCGTCGGTCCCATCCGGATAATTTTCCGAAGCCCTGTCGAAATATTTAGCGTAAACCCGGTAATACAAACCCTCCGCCAACACCCCCCCATATCTTGCCCCGAAGAAATCCCGCGGTTGGGTCCCTCCCCCTCCTTCCAAAAGGAACCCTTGGGTGTCCTTGGCGCTCTTGGTGGTGATATTGATGACCCCATTGACCGCATTAGCGCCCCAAAGGGTCCCCCCGGGACCGCTGATGACCTCGATCCGGTCAATGTCTTGAAGAAAGTAATCCTGGGAGCTCCAGATCACACCCGAAAAAAGAGCGGTATAAATGCTGCGGCCGTCCATGAGGGCTAGGATCTTATTGCCCACGGATGCATTGAACCCCCGGGCGCTGATGTTCCAACCCGAGGAAGAGAGCTGGGCCACTTCCAAGTTATCCGCCAACCGCAGGGCCTCCGGAATGCTCGAAACGCCGGACCGATGGATCTCATCCCCCGTGACGACCACGATGGCGGCCGGCGCCCGCCCATAAGGGACCGCCTGTTTTTCCACGGAAGTGACATCCATGTTCATCAGGTCTTCCAGGCTCATCTTCTTATAATCCGTAGGCGAGGACCCGTCCTCCAGGGTTTGGGCGCCAAGCGGTGTGGTTTGGACGAAGAGCAGCAACGCCAATGCGCCAAAGATCCACGGAAGAAGCGGCTTCCGACCGGAAAAGACCCCGACCCGCGAATCGGCCTGGGAATTTTCGACGGCTTTAAAGCCGGTCGGATCCATAAGTTCGCTCCTCCTGGATTTAATACGCAATGATGCGTACAAGAGCGGGCACCCCGCACTCCGGCGTGAAAAAGGAAGAAAAAAATTCGAGCGAAAGAACTTATCGAGGGAAGAAGAACGACCGCAGTTGAAAATCGAGGGTATCCGCATGTTCTGTCCTTAACCGGAAGTTGAGGTCGGTTGACCGATGGGTTGGTCGATTAAGGCATTAATCGTCTGTGCGTTATTCTAACCAGGAACGAATTTGATTTGGATTTCTCTTTCCGGTCATTTGCAAAATACGACACTAATCGTGCTATTTTTTGGGCCGGGATTTAAACCAAATCGGTTGAAAAACATGAAAAATAAATTAGTTTTAACGTCCGGTTTCCCATGGGTGACCCGATTGAAAGGCCTTTCCCTGGACCTTCCCGCTTTTTTCCTTACATTGAGGGACAGATATAAGGAGAAAACCATGGAAAATCAAAGGGAAATCACCAAGATCATCCGGGGAATGGATACATCCGACGGGGCCGGGGTCAAGCTCAAGAGGATCCTGGGCTCTCCTGAGCTCAACCAATTGGATCCCTTCCTGCTCTTGGACGAATTCAAGAACGACGATCCGAACGATTACGCCGGCGGGTTCCCGGACCATCCGCACCGGGGTTTCGAGACCATTACCTACATGATGGCCGGGGCCTTCACGCATCGGGACTCGAAAGGCCACGAGGGACACCTGACCGCCGGTTCGGTCCAATGGATGACGGCAGGGCGCGGCATCATCCACAGCGAGATGCCTGAACAGACCGATGGGCTCGCCTGGGGATATCAACTTTGGTTGAACCTTCCCGGTCAATTCAAGATGACCGAACCCAAATACCAGGACATTGCCTCGGAAAAACTCCCGATCGTTGAAAAGAACGGCGTCCGTGTCAAGATTTTGGCCGGTGAATAC